>NZ_JANLGG010000038.1:0-23787 GCF_024655735.1 Aeromicrobium sp. 50.2.37 | reverse complement strand
CCGCAGCGCCGGCCGTCCCGCGGCCCGCTCGGCGACGACGCGCGGCTCCGCGACCACTCGTCGCCCCGGCACAGCACGCCGGCCCGCCTCGCGCCGCTGAGATCCGTTCGGCTCGCAGCCTCCGACGACGTCGGTACGCTCGTGGTGTGACCGTCTGGACCCCGCTGCACGTCGTCACCGGCAAGGGTGGGACGGGCAAGACCACCGTGGCCGCCGCCCTCGCCACGGCCTTGGCCACCCGTGGGCGCCGTGTGCTGCTGTGCGAGGTCGAGGGACGCCAGGGCATCGCCCAGCTCTTCGACGTGGCGCCCCTGCCCTACGAGGAGCGCAAGATCGCGTCCGGTCTGGACGGCGGCGAGGTCTACGCGCTCGCGATCGACCCCGAGGCCGCACTGCTGGAGTACCTGCAGATGTTCTACCGGCTCGGCCGGGCCGGCAAGGCGCTCGACAAGTTCGGCATCATCGACTTCGCGACCACCATCGCCCCCGGCGTCCGCGACGTGCTCCTCACGGGCAAGGTCTACGAGACGGCCCGACGGCAGGGCTCGGACCGCTACGACGCGATCGTCATGGACGCACCTCCCACCGGCCGCATCACCCGGTTCCTGAACGTGAACAGCGAGGTGGCCGGCCTGGCCAAGGTCGGGCCGATCAAGCGCCAGGCCGACTCGATCATGCAGCTCATGCGAGCCCGCTCGACGTACGTGCACCTCGTGACCGTGCTCGAGGAGATGCCGGTCCAGGAGACGATCGACGGCATCGCCGAGCTGCAGGGCGCACAGCTGCCCGTGGGGCACGTGCTGCTCAACCTGGTGCGCCCCGAGCTGATCACCGCCCCCACGCGCGAAGCCCTCGCGTCGGGGAACCTCGACGAGGCAGCCGCCGCGGCGGCGCTGGAGTCGGCGGCCCTGCCGGGCGACGCCGCGGGTCCCCTCCTCGCGCAGGGGCGGGCGCACGTCGAGCGACAGCAGCTCCAGGAGCAGCAGCGCGAGGTCATCGGCGACTGCGGACGCCCGCTCGTCGAGCTCCCGCTGCTCGGCGACGGTGTCGACCACGGCGCGCTCTTCGAGCTGGCCCGGATCCTCCACGACACGATCGACCCGAAGGGCGGCACGGCATGAGCGGGCGCTCCTCCTCCACCGCCAAGGGTGGCGCAGCGAAGCGGCGCTCACGTCAGCCGGCCCGGGGCCTGCCCGGGTCCAGCGCGGGCCGTGTCGACGTCGACGCCATGCTGGCCGACCGCACCGTCCAGATCATCGTGTGCTGCGGGTCCGGCGGGGTGGGCAAGACCACCACGTCCGCGGCGCTCGCGCTGCGGGCCGCCGAGCAGGGCCGTCGGGTCTGCGTGCTGACGATCGATCCCGCCCGGCGGCTCGCGCAGGCGATGGGGCTCACGGAGCTCGACAACACCCCGCGCCCCGTCGCCGACGTCGACACGTCGGCCGGTGGCTCGCTCGACGCCATGATGCTCGACATGAAGCGGACCTTCGACGAGGTCGTCGAGGCGCACGCCACCGCCGAGAAGGCGCAGCAGATCCTGACCAACCCGTTCTACGTGGCGCTGTCGAGCTCGTTCGCGGGCACGCAGGAGTACATGGCCATGGAGAAGCTCGGCCAGCTGCACGCCGCGGCGAGCGACGATCCCGAGGTGCCCGACTGGGACCTGATCGTCGTCGACACGCCCCCGTCGCGGTCGGCGCTGGACTTCCTCGACGCCCCCGAGCGACTGTCGAGCCTGCTCGACGGACGGTTCATCAAGCTGCTGCTCGCGCCCGCCAAGGGTCCGGCACGACTGCTGAGTGCCGGCTTCGGCATCGTCACGAGTGCGTTGAACAAGGTGCTCGGCGCCCAGGTCCTCTCGGACGTGCAGACGTTCGTGGCGGCGTTCGACACCCTCTTCGGCGGCTTCCGCCAGCGCGCCGAGGCCACCTACTCGCTCCTGCAGGCCGACGGCACGGCATTCCTGGTCGTCGCCGCACCCGAGCCGGACGCGATGCGCGAGGCGGCCTACTTCGTGGAGCGGCTCGCCCAGGAGGACATGCCGCTGGCCGGGCTCGTGGTCAACCGGGTGCACGAGCGCGCCCCTGGCGGCCTGACCGCCGCCGACGCCGAGAGCGGCGCCGGTCGACTGCGCGAGACCGGCACCGGCGCCTACGACGAGGCGATGGCCGAGCTGCTCGACGTGCACGCCGACCGCGAGCGGGTCGCAGCGCGCGAGGAGAAGGTGCAGCGTCGGTTCACCGGCAGCCACCCGAGGGTGCCCACGGTGCCCGTGGCCGCGCTCCCCACCGACGTGCACGACCTCGACGGCCTGCGGCGCATCGGCGAGCTGATCGCCGGGCGGTGACGCACTCGTCCGAGCCGTAGCCCGGACGCAGGACGGCCCCGTCCCCCGACGGGGCTGCTCAGCCGGGGCTGCTCAGCCGAGGCTGCTCAGGCGGTCTGCTGCAGGATGCTGCGCCAGGTGGCCACGTTCGGACGACGACGCAGCAGCGCACGACGCTCGCGCTCGGTCATTCCGCCCCAGACGCCCCACTCGATCCGGTTGTCGAGCGCCTCCGCGAGGCACTCGGCCCGGACGGAGCAACCGCCGCAGACCTGCTTGGCGCGGTTCTGCTCAGCGCCCTTGACGAACAGTGCGTCGGACTTGCCACGGCACGCGGCCTGGCCGGCCCAGTTCTGGTTCCACCCCATGGTGATCAACCTCCCGAGAGTCGGCCCCGAGGCCGACAAGGTTTCTCTAACAAAGAGAACGCTAAGAGCGTTCAGGTTCGGGCGGCAGACCCCATCGTGGCCAAGTATGGGTAGTTCGAAGGGACTATGGTCCTGTCGAATCCAGGACCTTCCGGGACCCCAGCACCTCCGACGCTGCGTCCCGCGATCCTCAGGAACGTTCCGTATCCTGGGCCCATGCCTTGGGACGACCTCACCGACAACGTCCGGCGGATCGCCCAGACGCCGCCTCCTGCGTCGAGCCGCGCCTCGCTCGTGGGGACCATGATCGTGCTCGCCGTCGCGGCGGGCGTGCTCGTGGCCGCCGTGGTCATCCCGGGCACGGCGTTCGTGGCGGCCACCGCCAACGACGTGACCCGCGACGTCGTCGAGCTGCCGCTCGAGCTCGACGACGCACCGAACCCGCAGACCACCCGTCTCTACGCCTCCGACGGGACCCTCCTGGCCTACTTCTACGAGGAGAACCGCCAGGACGTCCCGCTCGACCAGATCGCGGGCACGATGCAGAACGCGATCATCTCCATCGAGGACAACCGGTTCTACGAGCACGGCGCCCTCGACCTGAAGGGCACGCTGCGCGCCCTGGTCAACAACGCGTCCGACGGCCAGACCCAGGGTGGCTCGACGATCACACAGCAGCTGGTCAAGCTGACGCTGGTGCAGCAGGCCACCACGAAGGAGCAGATCCGTGCGGCCACCGCGAAGTCCACGGCCCGCAAGGTGCGCGAGCTGAAGCTGGCGATCAACTACGAGGAGACCCACACCAAGCAGGAGATCCTCGAGCGCTACCTGAACATCGCCTACTTCGGCGACAGCGCCTACGGCATCAACGCCGCCGCGTACCACTACTTCTCGGTCTCCCCCGACAAGCTGACGGTCAAGCAGGCCGCCACGCTCGCCGGCCTCGTGAAGAACCCCGAGGAGTTCAACCCGCGGGTCTACCCCGAGCGCGCCCTCCAGCGACGCAACACCGTGCTGCAGGTCCTGGCCACCCAGGGCAAGATCACCCAGTCGCAGGCCGACGAGCTGATCGCCTCGCCGCTCGACCTCAAGCTCACGCGCTTCCCGAACGGCTGCGTGGAGTCCGTCGCGGCGTTCTCCTGCGACTACATCCGCCAGTACCTGCTCGACGAGGAGGCGCTCGGCGCCACCGTCCAGGAGCGTCAGGCGCGCCTCGAGCGCGGCGGGCTCACCATCAAGTCCAACATCGACGTGCGCATGCAGAAGGCCATCAACAAGGCCGTCAAGAACCGCGTCGGCGCGAAGGACAAGGCCATCGGCTCCCTCGCCCTCGTCGAGCCCGGCACCGGCAACGTCCGCGGCGTCGCGCAGTCGCGGCCGATGGGCAAGGACTCCAAGGCAGGCCAGACCTACCTCAACTTCTCCGTCCCGACCAAGTACGGCCAGTCCGGCGGCTTCCAGGCCGGGTCGACGTTCAAGTTCTTCACGGCCGTCGCGGCACTGAAGGACGGCATCCCCGTCTCGAAGTCCTACCGCTCGCCGCAGTCGATGAAGATCCCCACCGGTACCTTCTTCGACTGCGAGGGGCGCGGCACCAGCGAGTGGGACGTGAAGAATTCCACCGGCGCCGGCACCTTCAACATGTACACCGGACTGCGACGGTCGGTGAACACCTACTTCGCCCAGCTCGAGGAGGACGCCGGCCTGTGCAACACGGTCAAGGCGGCCGAGGCCATGGGCATCACCGTGCCCGAGAACAACCAGGTCCCCTCGTTCACGCTCGGCGTCACGTCGGTCAGCACCCTCGACATGGCCGCCGCCTACGCCGCTGCCGCGTCGGGCGGCGAGTACTGCGCCCCGCGTCCGGTCAACGAGGTGCTCGACGCCAGCGGTGAGGTGCTCAAGAAGTACCCCGAGCAGTGCGAGCGCGTGATGAGCAAGGACGTGGCGGCCCAGGTCAACGACATCCTGCGCGGCCTCCAGCAGCCCGGCGGGTTCGGCTTCCAGAACGGCACCGGGCTCCGCATCGACTCCGCCGCGAAGACCGGTACGACGAACAGCGCCCAGTCGGTCTGGTACGTCGGCTACACGCCCGAGCTGGCGGCCGCGTCGATGATCGCCGGCGCCAAGACGAACGGCAACCCGCGGAGTCTCGTCGGCGTCACCCTCAAGGGCGCACCCATCAGCTTCTCCCAGGCGGGCGGCTCGTCCCTGTCCGGCCCCATGTGGAAGGACGCGATGGGGACGATCCAGGACTACCTGAGCCCCGAGCGCTTCGACGACCCGCCCCGTCGCCAGCCGTCGAGCTCCTCTCGACGCAGCGACGACGACGACCGCGCCGACGCTGCGAGGACCACGCAGCGCGACACCGAGCAGGAGCCTGCGCCGCGCGGCAACGGGAACGGCGACCGCGACTGACCCAGCGGCGAACAGGGCTGCTGCAGGTCGCGGGACCCGGCACGCGGGCGGTGACCCGCGTGGGCGGTAGGAAGGCCGCGCTCTCACGCCCCCGGACGGTAGGGCGCGCGCGGATACCGAGCCGGTATCTGCGTGCCACCTACCTCCGAACCGCTGGAGACGCGCGCCACCTACCTCTCACCGGGCCGGCACCGCGCCACGGCCGGACGCCCTCCCTCAGGCGCCGAGTGCCTTCTTGACCTCGGCGGCCACCACGCCGCCGTCGGCGCGACCCTTGACCTGAGGCTGGAGCGCGCCCATGACCCGACCCATGGCCTTCATGCCGTCGCCGGCGACGCCGAGCTGCTCGATGGTCGACGTGACGAGCGCGCGGACCTCGTCGGCCGACAGCTGCTCGGGCAGGTACTCGGCCAGGACGGCGGCCTCGTCGCGCTCCTTCTGGGCCAGCTCGGGACGGTTGCCCGCCTCGAAGGCCTCGGCGGCCTCGCGACGCTTCTTGGCCTCCGACGTCAGCACGGTCAGCACGTCGTCGTCCGTCAGCTCACGCGCCTCCTTGCCGGCCACCTCGGCGTTGGTCACGGCGGTGAGGACCATGCGCAGCGTGCTCGAGCGCAGGGCGTCGCGGGCCTTCATCGACGCGGTGAGATCGGAACGGAGGCGGTCCTTCAGGGCTGACATGGCCTCATCCTCTCACCGCGGCCGAGCGCCGTTCCTGCACGCACCTAGGCTGGGAGCATGAGGGCATCGGTGGCGACTCGGCCCGTGGTGGTGGGAGCCGGCGTGATCGGCGCCAGCGCAGCCGGTCTGGGCTACGCGTGGTGGGAGGCGCGGTGGTTCGCGCTGCGGCACGTGTCCGTGCCGGTACTGCCGTCGGGTGCCCGCCCGTTGAAGGTCCTGCACCTGTCCGACGCGCACCTGACGCCGGCCCAGGGTCGCAAGGCCGACTGGCTGCGGTCCCTCGCCGACCTCGAGCCCGACCTGGTGGTCAGCACCGGTGACCACCTCGCCCACCACGACGCCGTCCCACCGCTGCTGGAGGCCTACGGCGAGCTGCTGCAGCGCCCCGGCGTGTTCGTGTTCGGCTCCAACGACTACTTCGCCCCGGTGCCCAAGAACCCCCTCAAGTACCTCACCGGGGGCACCGGCACGCAGGTCGGAGGCACGTGGGAGCGCGCCGCGACCCTCCCCTTCGATGACCTGCGCGAGGGCCTGGCCGAGCACGGCTGGCTCGACCTGAACAACGCGACCGGGTCGCTCACGGTCGACGGACGGCGACTCACGTTCGCCGGGGTCGACGACCCGCACCTGGAGCTCGACGACCTCGCGGCCGTCCCCCCGGCCGCGTCCCTCGGGTCCGACGCCGACCTCGCCGTGGCCGTGGCGCACGCGCCCTACCTGCGGGTGCTCGACCATGCCTCTCGCCAGGGGTACCCGCTCGTCCTGGCCGGGCACACCCACGGCGGCCAGCTGTGCGTGCCCTTCGTGGGCGCGCTGGTGACCAACTGCGACCTCGACCGGGCCCGCGTGAAGGGGCTGAGCACGCACCAGGTCGCCGGCTGGTCGCCGTCGTGGCTGCACGTGTCGGGCGGGCTCGGCACCTCACCGTTCGCGCCGGTCCGCTTCGCCTGCCGACCCGAGGCCACCCTGCTCACCCTCACTGCGATAGACTCAGCGGGTTCGTCCTCCTAGCGAGGACAGCGCCGGGGTGTGGCGCAGCTTGGTAGCGCGCGTCGTTCGGGACGACGAGGCCGCAGGTTCAAATCCTGTCACCCCGACCCACGTCCTCCGGGACTCGAAGCCCTCGGACCACCACGGTCCGGGGGCTTCGTCGTGGATGCGCTCCCCGACCCGGACGACGTGCGCTGTGACACACTGGCGCCATGGTCGAGGAGGGCACGACGCAGGCCGACGGTGCCGGCAGCACCCAGCCGCGCGTGGTCAAGAAGATCGTCAAGAAGACGGTGGTGCGCCCCGGCGCGCCCGCGTCGAGCACGGCTCGTCCTGTCCGGCCTGCAGCGCCCAAGGCCTCGGCCGTGTCGCGGCTCAAGGCCAAGGACTCGCGCGTCACGGATCCGTCCGACGGCGGGACCGTCGAGCAGCCGGTGACGACCCCACAGCCCCAGCGCAGCGGTCCGCGCACCACCATCGACGTCGGCGCCGCCCTCGGGAGCGCACGTGGACGTGCAGCCGACGCCCTGCACGGGACCGGCGACCTCGCGCGACGTCTCGGCTTCGCCGTCCGCGACCGCAGCGAGGACGCCGTGTGGGCGGTGCGCGACTACCGACTCCCCACCGTCCCTCCGTTGCGTGCCTCCCTGGTCACCGGCTTGGTCGCCGGGCTGCTGATCACGGCCGGCGGCTGGGCGTGCCTCAACCTGTTCAGCGCCGTGCGTGGCACCTCGGCGGGCGGCGCCTTCTGGGGCGGCCTGGCCGTCCTGCTGGTGGTGGGCCTCGCCTACGAGATCGGTTCGCGACTGCTCATCGCGTTCGGCGTGCAGCAGGCGCGGGCGGTCCTCGCGCTCTCCGTCATGCTGGTGGCCGTCCTCGTGATGCTGCTGTTTCTGGAGCCCGTCGACGGCCCCTGGGCGTGGCTGATCGTGCCGGGCCTCATGACCGCCACGGTCCCGCTGGTGCAGCGTCTCCTGGTGTGGACCGCGAGCGACGTCCGCCCGGACGACGACGCCGTGCGCTGAGCCGCCACCCCGTACTCCAGGAGCACTCCGCATGACCGGTACCGATCCGACGCCCGACGTCCTCTGGCGTCCCGACGCCGACGACGCCCCGCGCATCGCCGACTTCGCCCGCACGGTCGGCATCGACCCGCACGACTACGACGCCCTGTGGCGCTGGTCCGTCGCGGAGCCCGACGCGTTCTGGCAGGCCGTGTGGCACTTCTTCGACGTCCCCGGCGACGGGGAGCCCTCCCCCGCCCTGGCCGACGCCTCCATGCCGGGCGCGGTCTGGTTCCCGAACGTGCGCCTGAACTACGCCGAGACGATGCTGAGGCTCCCCGGTCGGGCCGACGACGACGTGGTCGTGGTCGCGCGCTCGCAGTCGCGAGCCGACGTCCGGCTCACCGCTGCGCAGCTGCGCGAGCAGGTGGCCCGCGCCCGCGCCGGCCTGCAGCGCGCCGGCGTGGTCCGCGGTGACCGGGTGGCCGCCTACGCGCCGAACGTGCCCGAGACGCTCGTGCTGCTGCTCGCGGCAGCGAGCCTGGGTGCGGTCTTCAGCTCCTGCGCCCCCGAGTTCGGGGTCCAGAGCGTCGTCGACCGCTGGAAGCAGACGGAGCCCAAGGTCGTGCTGGCCGTCGACGGCTATCGCTACGGCGCGAAGCCGGTGGACCGGCACGGCGAGGTCGTCGACATCGTCGAGGCGCTCCCGAGCGTGGAGACGCTCGTGTGGCTGCCGTACCTGGAGCCCGGGGCGCCCGCACCCGCGACCGACGGCACCACCGCGACGACGTGGGACGAGCTGCTGGGCGAGCCCGGCGAGCTCGCGTTCGAGCGGCTGCCGTTCGACGCACCGCTGTACGTCCTCTACTCCTCCGGCACGACCGGCCTGCCGAAGCCCATCGTCCACGGTCACGGCGGCATCACGCTCGAGCACCTCAAGTCGCTGGGCCTGCACCACGACTTCGGCGCCGACGACGTGTTCTTCTGGTTCTCCACCACGGGCTGGATGATGTGGAACCTGCTCGTCTCGGGCCTGCTGACCGGCTCGACGATCGTGCTGTGGGACGGCGACCCGGCCCACCCCGACCTCGGGCAGCTGTGGCGCGACGCCGACGAGCTGAGCGTCACGTACTTCGGCACGAGCGCGCCGTACCTGCTGCAGTGCCGCAAGGAGGGGGTCGTGCCGAGCGAGATCGGCGACATGTCGACATTGCGCGGCGTGGGATCCACCGGCGCACCCCTGCCGGCCGAGGGCTTCCGCTGGGTCTACGACGCGGTCGGCGACCACGTGCACCTGCAGTCCGTGTCGGGCGGCACGGACACGTGCGCCGCCTTCGTGGGCGCCTCCCCCACCGTGCCCGTGTACGCCGGCGAGATCTCCTGCCGCTGCCTGGGTGCGCCGGTGCAGTCCTTCGACGAGGACGGTGAACCGGTCGTCGGGTCCCTCGGCGAGCTCGTCATCACCGGCCCGATGCCGTCGATGCCGGTGGGCTTCTGGGGCGACGACGACGGCTCGCGGTACCGGGCCGCCTACTTCGAGGACATCGAGGGCGTGTGGCGCCACGGCGACTGGATCACCATCACCGAGCGCGGCACCTGCACGATCACCGGCCGCAGCGACGCGACCCTCAACCGCGGCGGCGTGCGGCTCGGGACCTCCGAGTTCTACACGGTCGTCGAGAGCCTGCCGGAGGTGAGCGACAGCCTGGTCGTGCACCTCGAGGACGACGAGGGGGGCGCCGGGACGCTCGTGCTGCTGGTGTCGCTGGCCGATCCCGACGGCACCGACGTCGACGCGCTGCGCACGAGCGTCGCCCGCGAGCTGCGCACCCGGTTGTCCCCGCGCCACGTCCCCGACGAGCTTCACGTCGTCACGCGGCTGCCCCGCACGCTCTCCGGCAAGAAGCTCGAGGTGCCGGTCAAGAAGATCCTGCAAGGTGTCCCGGCCGACGAGGCCGCCACGCGGGGCGCCCTCGCCGACCCCTCGGCCCTCGACGAGGTCGCTGCGCTCGCCGCGTCGCGATGAGCCCCGAGCGCAAGGTCGTCCTCATCGGCATGCCGATGGGGCTGCTCATGACGGGGGGCGGGGTGCTCATCGCCGCGACGGCGTCCGGGGGCGACGCGCCGATGGGCGCGACGGTCGCGCTCATGGGCGCGGCCTTCCTCATGGCCGTCGTCTACACCCTCCTCCCCCGCCGCCCGGTCACGCCGCGGGTCGTCGAGGGGACCATCGTCATCGACGGCAGCCCCTGGCCGTGGCGGTTCCTCTGCGTCCTCTCGGTCGGCACCACGGCGGCGGCAGTGCTGGCCACCATCGCGCTGAGGGACCCCACCGTCCTCGGCGACTCGTCCGGACGCCGCTCGCCCGTCGTCCTGCTCGGCCTGTGGCCGGTGGGGGCCTGGCTGTGGTTCGTCACCGTCCGTGGCCGGACCCGGCAGCGTGTGACGGTGCACGGCGACGTCGTGACGCTGTACGAGGGCCGGCGCAGCACGCAGGTGCGCGCGACGCGGCGACGCGTCCGGGTGGGCAGCGGCAACGCCGCCCGGTCGCAGGCGGTGGTCGTGCGCGGACCCGCCCGCGAGGGCGAGCTGGTGCTCGCGAGCCGCTCGTTCGCCACCACCCCCGAGCACCTCGTCGACGCCCTGCGGGCCGCACTGCCGGACTGAGTCGACACGCGCGTGGCTCGCACCGACCAGACGCCTCTGGTCACGACGGGCCATTCCTGCGCAAGACTTGCTCACGGTCCTCACGCCACACCTACGCTGAGCGGGCCCGCGCTCCGCCGGGCCTCAACTCCGTGAACGGACCGGTCCCATGCGCAAGCTCCTCGTCCTGCTCGTCGCCGCCCTCGTGGGCGTCGGCTCCACCTTGACCCTCGTGGCACCGGCCCAGGCTGCGACCGGTGTCACCATCAGAACCATCGCCGACCCGAGCGCCGCGCCCGGCAAGACCGCGACCATCAAGCCGCGGTACGTCACCTCCGGCAAGGTCAAGGTCACGTACGCCCGCATCACGGTGCGCCAGGGCAAGAAGGTCGTCGCCCGCGACAAGGCATCCGTTGCCCTGAAGGTCTCAGCGGATCCGACGGTGTACTCGGTCACGACCGTCGTGAAGTACAAGGTCAAGAAGAAGGGCAAGTACGGCAAGACGATCACGAAGTCCAAGCGCCAGGACCTGTTCGCCTTCGCCTGTGCCACCGCGACGGCGCTCAAGACGATCACCTACAGCAGCGAGCCGGGCATGGGTACCACCTCGACCGCCGTCGGCAAGGCGATCGGCAACCCGCAGATGGGCGACGGCATCACGCTGGGCGACCTGTACGCCGATGGCGACGAGGCCACCAAGGCCGAGGTCGAGGGGCTCTACGGCAAGGGCTGGGCGTCGACGGACGTCCTCGTGACCCTCGGCTACGCCCGTTGCGGCACCAAGCCGACAGCATTCGCGATCGAGTACCTCATGGCCGGCGAGACCGCGCCGCGCGCGTACCAGCTCGCGGCGGAGTAGTCATCGGCCGAAGGCCCCGCCCGCTCGACGGTGCGGGGCCTTCGTGCGCGCCAGGTCAACGTCTCGATCTGACGTAGCGCAGCAGCACCGGCGCCACACCGCTGCCGTCGAGGAAGAAGTCGGCGGTGGTGCTGCCGTCCCTCTGCCACCCGCGCCTCTCGTACACGGCCTGCGCGTCGCGGTTGTGCTGCATGACGACGAGCCGCATCGGCACACCGTCGGCGTCGGCCCAGGCCTCGGCGACGTCGAGCAAGGCACGCCCGGCGCCCGCCCCGCGCGCGTCGACCGCGACGAAGAAGCGGGTGAGCTCCCAGGCGTCGTCCGCACGCACAAGCGCGACCTGGCCGACGACCCGTCCGTCCAGCTGCGCCACCCACGCGACATCCACGCCGTCGAACAGCCAGTCGGCGGTCACCCGTGTGGCGCGGACGGGGTACGCGTCGCGCTGGTGCACCCCCGCGAGAGCGGCGACCAGCGCGTCGGCGTCGGCGGGCCGGCGCGACCGGACCAGGAGGTCAGCCCCGGCCCTTCCTCCATCAGGCACGACCGGTGCGCTCATCTCCACCTCAGCCGAGGAGGAGCTCGGCGATCTGCACCGTGTTGAGCGCAGCGCCCTTGCGCAGGTTGTCGCCACTGACGAACAGGACGAGGCCCTTGCCCTCCGGCGCCGACTGGTCGGCACGGATGCGGCCGACCAGGCTCGGGTCGGCGCCCGCGGCCTGCAGCGGCGTTGGCACGTCGACCAGCTGCACGCCGGGCGCGCTGCCGAGGATCTCGGTGGCCCGCTCCGGGGAGAGGTCGCCCTCGAACTCGGCGTGGATGCTCAACGAGTGCCCCGTGAACACGGGCACGCGCACGCAGGTGCCGGCGACCCGCAGGTCGGGCAGGCCGAGGATCTTGCGCGACTCGTTGCGCAGCTTCTGCTCCTCGTCGGTCTCGTTGCTGCCGTCGTCCACCACCCTGCCGGCCATGGGCAGCACGTTGAACGCGATGGGCGCCACGTAGACGTCGGGGTCGGGGAAGGCGACGGCGCTGCCGTCGTAGGCCAGCTCGTCGGCCTTCTCGACCACGGCGCGCGCCTGCCCGTGCAGCTCGCGCACACCGGCGATGCCCGATCCGGAGACAGCCTGGTACGACGCGACGACCAGGCGCACCAGCCCGGCCTCCTCGTGCAGCGGCTTGAGGACCGGCATGGCGGCCATCGTGGTGCAGTTCGGGTTGGCGATGATGCCGCGGCCACCCGGACCGTCGCCGGCGGGGATGGCCTCGGGGTTCACCTCGCTGACCACGAGCGGGATGGTCGGGTCCTTGCGGAACGCCGAGCTGTTGTCGACCACGGTCACGCCCGCGTCGGCGAAGCGCTGCGCGTGGGCCCGCGAGGTGGTGGCACCGGCGGAGAACAGGGCGATGTCGAGACCCGACGGATCGGCGGTCTCGGCGTCCTCCACCGTGATCTCGCGGCCGGCGAACGGCAGGACCGTGCCGGCCGACCGGGCCGAGGCGAAGAAGCGGACCTCGTCGGCGGGGAAGTTCCGCTCCTCGAGGATCTGGCGCATCGCGACGCCCACCTGCCCGGTGGCGCCCACGATGCCGATGCTGGCGCGACTGCTCATCGTCCGGTCCCTCCGTAGACCACGGCCTGGACCTCGTCGGTGCCGAGGTCGAACGCCGAGTGGGCGGCGCGGACCGCCTCCTCGACCTGGCTCTCGGTCACCACGACCGAGATGCGGATCTCCGACGTCGAGATCATCGCGATGTTGATCCCGGCGTCGGCCAGCGCCTGGAAGAACGTCGCCGTGATGCCGGGGGCCGAGCGCATGCCGGCACCGACGATCGAGACCTTGCCGACGCTGTCGTCGTACTGGAGGCGCTCGAAGCCGACCTCGTCCTTGAGCCGCGCCAGGGCGGTCATGGCGGTCTGGCCGTCGGCGCGGGGCAGCGTGAAGGAGATGTCGGTGAGCGCCGTGGCGGCGGCCGACACGTTCTGCACGATCATGTCGATGTTGATCTGCGCGTCGCCGAGCGCGCGCAGGATCGCCGCGGCGTAGCCGACCTTGTCGGGCACACCGACGACGGTGATCTTGGCCTCGGAGCGGTCGTGGGCCACGCCGCTGATGATTGCTTGCTCCATGGTGGGGTCCTTCGTGACGTCGTCGGCCTTGATGACCCACGTGCCGGGCTTGTCGGAGAACGACGACCGGACGTGGATGGGCATGTCGTTGCGGCGCGCGTACTCGACGCAGCGCAGGTGCAGGATCTTGGCGCCGTTGGCGGCCATCTCGAGCGTCTCCTCGTAGGAGATCTGCGGGATCTGGCGGGCGTCGGGGACGATCCGCGGGTCGGCGGTGAAGATGCCGTCGACGTCGGAGTAGATCTCGCAGACGTCGGCCCGCAGGGCCGCGGCGAGCGCGACGGCCGTGGTGTCGGACCCGCCACGTCCGAGCGTGGTGATGTCCTTCGTGGTCTGCGAGACGCCCTGGAAGCCCGCGACGATCGCGACGGCCCCCTCGGCGATCGCCTTCTCGATGCGACCGGGCGTGACGTCGATGATCTTGGCCTTGCCGTGCTCGGCGTCGGTGATCACGCCGGCCTGGGAGCCGGTGAACGAGCGGGCCTCCTGGCCGAGGTTGCCGATGGCCATGGCCAGCACGGCCATCGAGATCCGCTCGCCGGCGGTGAGCAGCATGTCGAGCTCACGGGCGGGCGGCAGCGGGGAGACCTCGTTGGCGAGGTCGATCAGCTCGTCGGTCGTGTCGCCCATGGCCGAGACGACCACGACGACGTCGTGACCGGCCTTCTTGGTGGCGACGATGCGCTGGGCGACCCTCTTGACGCTCGTGGCGTCGGCGACGGAGGAGCCACCGTACTTCTGGACGACAATGCCCACGACGATGTCCTTGAGGTGCGGGGGGTGGGGTGGACCGTGCCAGGGCGACGCTGACCGGGCAACGTCCTCCATGCTACCGGCCCGCGACAGGCCGCCTCCACCGTCGTTCCTGCCGTGGGACCGCGAGATCGCGCCGGGGGCGTCGGGTTGGCGAGTCGTCGACCTGCGGCTGCGCTCCCGCGGGTGGGTCTTCTCCCGCTGCTGCGCTGCTGTGGCGCCGAGGCGGGTCGGTCTCCGCAAGGGCCTCGACCGGCGGACGGATCCGGGGTCGGCCGAGCTCTCGGAGCGTGGCTCGGGGGGACGCACGATTCTGCGTTCGCGCGTGAAGGGGTGAAGGATGCTGCGTTCGCTACGGGATCCCGCCGTGAACGCAGCATCGTTCGGGCTGGTGCACGCGAAGGCAGAATCCTGCGTCCGCCGGGGCACGTCGCGCGGCGGGTGGGTAGGGATTCTCCCTTTGCGCGGACCGTTCCACGAAAAGGGAGAATCCCTGCCCCTACGAGACCAAAGTCGTCGCCACGATGCTTCCTTCCCGAGGCACGGTCCACGCGAAGGACGAATCGTGCGTGGATCCCGCGCAGAGGGAGAATCGTGGCCGCGCCCCGCAGACCCGGCCGAGCCCAGGCCCCCTGCTCCGGTCGAGGCCCTTTCGGAGACCACACCCACTCGCAGCCACAGCAACGCAGCACCGCGCGAACACCCAGCCGCGCCCCGCAGACCCACCCGAGGCCAGACCCCCTGCTCCGGTCGAGGCCCTTTCGGAGACCACACCCACTCGCAGCCACAGCGACGCAGCAGCACGAGAACGCCCAGCCACAGCGACGCAGCAGCGCGTGAGCACGCGCCCCTCGAACGACGAACGGCGCGGGCCCGACACCTCCAGGGGAAGAGGGTGCCGAGCCCGCGCCGTGCGCGGTTCCTCCGGTCAGGAGGTCTTGAGGGTCAACCCGTAGGCGTTGAGGATCTCGTTGACGGGCTGGAAGTAGGTCGTCCCGCCGACGGAGCAGTTGCCGGAGCCACCGGAGGTGACGCCCTGCGCCTGGTTGCCGGAGATGGCCGAGCCACCCGAGTCACCCGGCTCGGCACACGCGGTGGTGCGGATGAGCCCGGTCACCGAGCCCTCGGCGTAGTTCACCGTGGAGTTGCGGGCCTGGATGGTGCCGCAGCGCCATCCCGTGGTCGAGCCCGAGCGGCAGATCGACGAGCCGATGGCGGCGTCGGACGACCCGCGGACGGCCACGCTGCCACCGCTGTAGTTGTTCACGGTGCCGGTGATCGACGCCGACGAGCGGATGAACGCGTAGTCGTTGCCGGGGAAGCTCGAGCCGGCAAACGCGCCGCTCGGCGAGGAGGTGGTGCTGCCCGTGGTGCCGCAGTGACCGGCGCTCACGAAGCCGCCCGTGACGGCGAAGCCGATCGAGCAGCGGGCGCCGCCGATGTAGTAGGCGTCGCCGCCCTGGTAGAGCGGCTGCGGACGCTCGGGAGCGGCCTCGGCCTGGAACGCCTCGGCCGGCACGCCGGCCTTCTCGGCGAACGCCTCGGCCGCGGCGACGTCCTGCGTCGGGAGGACGACCTTGTTGGACTCCGCGTCGACGTACCAACCGGCCACCGCGTCGGGAGCTGCGCTCTTCTTCGCGTTGAGGTCCTTCATGTAGCCGTCGAGCTCCGACGACGACCGCTCCACGGTGCGCGCCTCGGCGCCCTTCGCGGTGACGGTGTCGGCAGCGGCGGCATCGGTCACCGCGACCACGAGGGTGCCCTGCTTCGCGTCGTACCAGGAGCCGGCGTAGTCGGCACCGAGGCTCTTGACGAGCGCCTTCTCGGCCTTGGCGGCCCGGGCCTCGTCGGCGATGCGGGACTTGGCCTGCGTCTCGGAGAGACCGAGGTCGCGCTCCATCGCCTTCATCATGCTGGTCTTGGGCGGAGCGTCGTCCGGTGACGGCGCCGCGGAGGCCTGCTGACCGAGCGCCGTGGCCAGCACGGCCGCGACGGCCAGGGAGCCGAAGAGCGTTCGCTTGGGAGTCTGCACGATGGATCTCCTTCGTCGTGGCGGCACGCTGGGGTCACCAGGGTGCAGCCGTCCTGCGGAACGGACGGCTCGCCGCCACGCCCCACGCTGTCGTCCGGAGACGGGTTCGCCTCCGCAGCCCCCCCGAGGGGTTGACACAAGAACGTACTGGCAGTTCAGGCCTGAAGGGTCATACCGGAAGAGTCATACCGCGGGCGTGATGCCCGGGTCGTGCTGCTCTCCGAAGCCCGGGTTCCGCCCCAGCCAGTCGGCGTAGACGGGGCTGCGCGCGACGAGGTCGCCGTGCGCCATGCGCACGGTGAGCAGCAGCTCGTCGGCGAAGCCGGCCCCCACGGAGTCGGGTCGCCAGCCGACGAGGTGGCGCCAGCTCAGGGGGACTCCGGCGAGCGGCTTGGTCACCAGGCCCGGAAGGACCCGCGTGGGCTGGCACAGGGCCACGGCCGTGCCGGACGCGACCAGGTCGATGCAGCTGGCCGCGTCGGCGACGTAGAGGCTGCGCGGCGCGAACCCCTCGCGTGCGCAGGCCGCCGCGAAGCACTCCTGGAAGCAGCCGTCGCCCGGCGTGGCGGCCCAGCCGGTGGTGGCGAGGTCGGCGAGCGCGACCTCCTCGACGTCGGCCAGTGGATGGTCCTGCGGCAGCATCACGAAGACGGGGTCCACCGAGAACGTGCGCCACACCTGGCCGCGCTCCCCCGGCGTGCTGTCGCCCCCGCAGATCCCGACGACGGCGAAGTCGAGGCGACCGTCGTCGAGCTCGCCGGTCAGGTCGTCGGCCGACCACGAGGCGGTCGTGGACACCTGGAGGTCGGGGTGGCGCTCCTCCAGCCGCTGGATGAGGGGCGCGAGGATGGCCGGCGACGACGAGCCGATGGACAGGTGCTCGGGGATGCTCCGGCCACGTTCGGGGTCGTTCAACCGTGTGGCGTCGTCGAGCAGACCGGTCATGGCCGGGAGCAGCATGCGGGCACGCGCGATGACCAGCTCGCCGAGCGAGGTGGGCCGCACCCCGCGGTGGTCGCGGTCGAACAACGGGCCACCGAGGGCGCGTTCGATGCGGCTCAGCTGCGCCGTGAGCGCGGGCTGGGCGACACCCAGCTCGGCGGCGGCCTTCGTGACGCTCCCGGCGTCGGCGATGGCACACACGACCTTGAGGTGTCGCAGCTCCAGCTCCACTCGGTGAGTCTACCGGCGCCGCGGCGATCGACACCCCCGGTGCAGGCGTGCGGAAGTGGGACGAAGTCCTCTGTTCCCGCCCCGAGAGAGGTCGACCTGTCGTACGGTCGCCCCAGATCATCACGACCCGGGGGAACCATGACCGACTCACCGACCTACCCGCGCTACCCGTCCCAGGACGACGTCCCGGAGACCTCCGCGCCGTCCGGCGCGGCGTCCTCTCCCGGCCCGGCCGCTTCGCACTCCGCGGCACCCACGGGGTACGCCCAGCCGCTCGGCCTGCTGACCGCACTCACCGTCGGCGTCGCCGCGCTCTACACCGCGTTGCTGCTGCCCCGCTTCTGGTTGGCACAGGACGCCGTCGAGCGGTGGGAGCACCAGGAGGCGAACGGCGGTCTGGCCTGGGACCTGTGGACCCCCTACGAGCTCGTCGACACTGCGACCTTCCCCGTCCTGCTCGGCGCCTACGTCATCACCTGCCTGTGGTTGTGGCGCGTCCGCGGCAACCTCGAGGTCCTGTCGCCGAGGTCGCCTCACGCCCGCCGCCGCGGCTGGGTGTGGGGCGGATGGCTGGTGCCGATCGTCTCGCTGTGGTTCCCCTACCAGGTGGTGCGCGACGCCCTGCGGGTGCGATCCCACCGTCCCTCGTCCGGTGCCCGCGTGGGGTGGTGGTGGGGCGCCTTCCTGCTGGCCTGCTTCGCCTCCGGCGTCGAGACGGTGTTCGTCCCGGTCGACGAGATCGACACGGCGTCCATCCAGCACCTGCCCGCGTTCGCCGCCGCCACGACGGTCGTGTTCGTCGTCGCGTGCGCCCTGTGGATCCGCGTGGTCCGCGCGATCGCGGCCGACCAGGAGGAGCTCCTGGCGGGGGCGCGCTGACGCTCAGCCGGCGATGGCGGTGCGGCCCTCGAAGGCACGCCCGAGGGTGAGCTCGTCGGCGTACTCGAGGTCGCCGCCGACGGGCAGGCCGCTGGCGAGCTTGCTGACCCGCAGGCCGAGGGTGCTCAGCATGCGGATGAGGTAGGTGGCCGTGGCCTCGCCCTCGAGGTTCGGGTCGGTGGCGATGATGACCTCGGTGACCGTGCCGTCCTGCAGGCGGCCGAGCAGCTCACGGATGCGCAGCTGGTCGGGGCCGATGCCCGCGATGGGGCTGATCGCGCCGCCCAGCACGTGGTAGCGGCCGCGGAACTCGCGGGTGCGCTCGATGGCGACGACGTCCTTGCTCTCCTCCACCACGCACAGGACGGTGGCGTCGCGACGGGGGTCGGTGCAGATGCGGCACTCGACGTCGACCGTCACGTTGCCGCAGATCGCGCAGAAGTGGACCTTGTCCTTCACGTCGACCAGCACGGCCGCGAGCCGGCGCACGTCCTCGGGGTCGGCGTCGAGCAGGTGGAACGCGATCCGCTGGGCGCTCTTCGGACCGACCCCGGGCAGCTGCCCGAGCTCGTCGATGAGGTCCTGGATGACGCCGTCGTACACAAGGAGTGAGTCTAGGCGCCTCGGCGGCCGCGGGCCCGCTCGGCGCGCGGCCGGGCGTCGCCGTTCAGGCCCACCGGATCGGCTGCCGGGTCAGACGAACGCGTTGATGCCCGTCTCGGACCGCCCGATCAGCAGCTTCTGCACCTGGCTCGTGCCCTCGTACAGGGTCATCACGCGAGCGTCGCGCAGGTACTTCTGCACGGGGTACTCGTCGATGAAGCCGTAGCCGCCGAACGCCTGCACCGCCAGGTTCGAGGCGCGCACCGCGGCCTCGGACGCGAACAGCTTGGCCTTGGAGGCGGCGGTGCCGAACGGCTCCCCGCGCTGCATGAGGTCGGCGGCGCGCCACGTGAGCAGCCGCGCGGCGTCGGCGTCGACGCTCATGTCGGCGATCATCTCCTGCACCAGCTGGAACGAGGCGATCGGCCGGCCGAACTGCTCACGCTCGCCGGTGTACTTCACGGTCTCGTCGAGGCACCCCTGCACGATGCCGACGCAGCTGGCCGCGATGGTGACCCGGCCCTTGTCGAGCGTCTGCATGGCGATCTTGAAGCCCTTGCCCTCCTCGCCGAGGAGGGCGTCGGCCGGGACCCGCACGCCGTCGAAGGAGAGCGCCGCGGTGGCCTGGCCGCGCAGGCCCAGCTTGCCCTTGACCTCGGTGGCCTCGAAGCCGGGTGTGTCGGTGGGGACGAGGAACGCCGAGACCCCGCGCGGGCCGTCGTCGCTGGTGCGCGCGAAGACGAGGGCGACGTCGGCCCAGGTGCCGTTGGTGATGAAGATCTTGGAGCCGTCGATCACCCAGTCGTCGCCGTCGCGGCGGGCACGGGTGCTCAGGTTGCCGGCGTCGGAGCCGGTCCCGGGCTCGGTGAGGCCGAAGCAGCCGAGTGTCCGGCCGACGGCGATGTCGGGCAGCCAGCGCTGCTTCTGCTCCTCGGTGCCGTGCTGCAGGACGGACGTGCCGAACAGGCCCGACGACACCGAGACGATGCCGCGGATGGCGGAGTCGGCGCGGCCCAGCTCCTCGGCCGCGAGCACGTAGGTGACGTAGTCGCCGCCGACCCCGCCGTACTCCTCGGGGATGGTGAGGCCGAAGAAGCCGATCTCGCCGAGCTTGGGGATGATCGCGAGGTCCACCGACTCGGCGCGGTCCCACGCGGCACGGTGCGGGACGACCTCGCGGTCGAGGAAGTCGCGGGCCAGGGCGCGGAAGCTCGCCTGCTCGTCGGTGAGGGTCAGGTCCATGAGGCCGATGCTGCCACGCGGATGGGACGGCGGCCGGGCGACGGCCCGCCCGGACCCCGGCGTCAGGGGCGGTGTGCAGCGAGGAAGGCGGCGAGCAGGTCGTGGCCGCGGGCGGTGAGGATCGACTCGGGGTGCCACTGCACGCCCTCGACGGGGTGGGAGGTGTGCCGCAGTCCCATGACCACGCCCGAGGCGGTGTGGCTGGTGACGACCAGCTCGGGCGGCAGGCTCGCCTCGTCGGCCACGAGGGAGTGGTAGCGCGCCACGGTGAGCGGCGAGGGCAGGCCCGCGTGCACGCCCAGCCCGTCGTGGTGCACGAGCGACGGCTTGCCGTGCACCACCTCGGCCGCGCGCACCACCCGCCCGCCGTAGGCCTCGGCGATCGCCTGGTGCCCCAGGCACACCCCGAGCAACGGCGTGGTGGGGCCGAGTCGGCGCACCACGTCGATGCTGATCCCCGCGTCGGCCGGCGCCCCTGGCCCGGGCGAGAGCACCACGTGGGTGAGGTCCCCGGCCTCGATGGCCTCCACCAGCTCCTCGACGGTGACCGCGTCGTTGCGCACCACCTGCGCGTCGGCGCCCAGCTCGCGCACGTACTGGACGAGGTTGAAGACGAAAGAGTCGTAGTTGTCGACGAACAGCACCCGCGCGCGGTCGACCCGTCGGGGCGCGTGCCCCCGCTCCCGCCGCGACGGCGCGTCGGCGGACAGGTCCTCGGCGACCCGACGGGTCACCGGACCGGGCGCCACCCAGGTGCCGACGCCGACGACCTCACGCACCGGGACCGCCCCGCGCAGCGCGTTGGTGACGAAGACCTCCGACGCGGCGGCCAGGTCGGCGGTGGTGAGCCGACGCTGGTGCAGCGGGACATCTGCGGCGAGCAGCGCGTCGACCACCCGGGCCCGCTGCGTACCGGGCAGCACGCGCCCGTCGAGCGGCGGCGTGTGCACCCCGTCGTCGAGGACGCAGAAGACATTGGTGCGCCCTCCCTCGAGGACGGAGCCGTCGACGTCGAGCACCAGCACGTCGTCGGCAGCCGCGTGCGCGGGATCGGCGGAGGGGTCGAGGGGTCCGCGGTCGACCCACTTGTCGGCTCCCCAGCCGCCCGGCACGACCACGGGCGACAGGCGCCAGCCGGCGGGCGCCTCGACGAGGGGGGCATCGACCATGCGGACGTCCACGGGCACCGGGTCCTCACCGACCCGCTCGGGCTCGACAGGCACGGCCTCGATCCTCAGCCGGTGCCGTCCGGCGCCCAGGGTCGCCGCCCGCCGGGCGACCGCGTCGTCGAGACCCTCGCGCACGGTGGTGCCGTAGACGGCGCGCACGCTCGCGTCGAGCCGTGCCAGGTGCGCCTCGACGTCGACCGCGCGACCGTCGCGGACGAGGACGGTAGTGAAGACGCCGCGGCGTGCGTCGGCGGCCGACCCGACCGAGCCGTGCACGGGCGTGGACCGGGGACCGGCTGCGGGCGCCACGTCGTCGGCGAGGGTGCCGCCGATCGCCGTGACGACCGGCGCGGCCTTCACGAACACCTCGGCCAGCTCTGCCGCCGGCTCGGAGTCGGCGACGATGCCGCCGCCGACGCCGAGCCACGCGCGACCTTCAGCCACCTCGACGGTGCGGATGACCACGTTGGTCTCGAGACCTGCGAGGGGGCTGAGGTGCCCGATGGCGCCGGTGTACGCCTCGCGGCCCGTGGCCTCCAGGGCGGCGGCCACCTCCATGGCCCGGACCTTCGGCGCACCGGTGACCGATCCCGGCGGGAAGGTGGCGCGGAGCAGCTCGGCGTCGCCGACTCCGGGGGCGAGCCGGCCCACGACGTCGGACACCAGCTGCCACACCGCGTGCCGCTCCGGGCGCACCAGGGCGGGGACCCGCACGCTGCCCGGGGCGCTCACCCGGCCGAGGTCGTTGCGCATGAGGTCGACGATCATGACGTTCTCGGCGCGGTCCTTGGCCGAGGCCACGAGCGCTCCGACCGTGGCGGCGTCCTCGCGCGCGTCGAGACCGAGCGGGGCCGTTCCCTTGATGGGCGAGGTGAGCACCTCCTGACCGGTGCGCCGCAGGAACAGCTCCGGCGAGAAGGACAGGACGGCACCGTCCGGGCTCCCGACGTAGGCGCCGTAGGCGGGGCGGAGCCGTTCGGCGCCGGCACAGAAGACGTCGAGCGGATCGCCCTCGAGCGACGCCTCCAGCCGGGCGCACAGGTTCACCTGGAACAGGTCGCCCGCGTGCACGTGCTCGATGGCGCGCGCCACGGCCGCCTCGTGCTCGGCCGGGGACGGCTTGAGCGTGAACGCCCCCGCCCGGTGCTCCCGCGGGGGCGGTGGTGGTCCGTCGAGCAGGGCCAGGACGGGCGCGACGTCGGTGTCGCCCAGCCACTCGAGCCACCACGTGCCGCGGGTGCGCCGCAGCACCCAGGCGTAGAACGCCAGCTGGGCGTCGGGACGTGGCACGGGACGCGACCTCGGCTCCGGCACCCGCTCCACGCGGCCACCCAGCCGGTATCCCCAGAGGCCGATCCACCCGCCGCCGAACCCGGCGCCGCCGGCGTCGGGGACGACCGGGAGCGGCAGGTCGAACGGGTCGTCGACGGCAGGGTCGAGCACATGGACCGGGTCGCACGCCACGAGCGCGTCGCCCTGGTGCCACGAGCCCACCAGTCCCACGAGCCGGTCGCGGCCGCGCAGGCGCCGCAGCACCTCGAGGGGGTCGTCGTCGAGGTCGAGCCGTCGGCGATGTGCCGCCACGGCGGCCCCGTCGGCGGAACCGTCAGCCGTGGTCGATCTCATCGATCACCCGGGCACCCAGCTCCCGGCTGAGCAGCTGCTCGGGATCGGTGCCCTGGTCGACCACCGGGTCGTCGGGGTGGGCGGATGCGTCGGGGTCCTCCGGCGGGGCCATCGAGGCCGGCTCGCGCATGGCCTGGCGCACGGACTCCGGTGCGCCCACGCCACGGCCGGCGTCGCCACCGGCGGCCGGAGGCGCCTGGGCCGGCGGCGTGGGAGCCGCAGTCTGGGACGAAGCCGGGGCGGGGTTGCTCGCCGCCCTCGGGTCGGCCGAGGGGTCGACGATGGCGTCGATCCGCCACTGGACCCCGATGACCTGCTGCAGCGCCTTCTGCACGTACTCGGCGGACCCGCTGGCCATGAAGGAGTCGCGGGCGCCGCTGTTGACCAGGGCGATGGTGAGGGTGGTCCCGTCGAGCGCCTGCACCTGCGCGTTCTGGCTGAGCATGATCCAGGTGAAGCGGCGCAGCCCCTTGACCACCTCGAGGATCTCGGGCCAGAGCCGACGCACGTCGGCCACGCTCATCCCCCCGGCAGGTGGTGAGGCCGGCTGGGCCTCGGCTGCGGCCGGCTCGGGCTCGGGGGCCGACGGCTGGGACGGTGCAGACTGGGTTGGGGCCGACTGGGCTGGGGCCGGATGAGCTGGCGCCGACTGAGCTGGGGCCACCGTCGGTGGCGCCTGCTCGGGCACCGAGCGCTCGGTCGACTCCCGGCTCGGCTGCTGCGGGGGAGGCTGGTGATCCGGCTCCGGCGGCTCCTCGACGTCCCACGGCGGCGCGTCGTCCACGGGAGGCCGGACCGGGGCGGCCTGGGCCGGAGCGGTCTGCTGGGTAGGGGCGGCCTGCGCGGGAGCGGCCTGCGTGGGGACGGGCTGGGCGGGTGCGGGCTGCGCG
>NZ_JANLGG010000037.1:0-24125 GCF_024655735.1 Aeromicrobium sp. 50.2.37 | reverse complement strand
CGAGCGCCAGCGAGCCCGCCCAAGGGCACAGCGGCGAGCGCCAGCGAGCCCGCCCAAGGGCACAGCGGCGAGCGCCAGCGAGCCCGCCCGGAGACGCAGATCGCCGCCGTCCACGCGGGACGACGGCGATCTGGTCACGTGCTGGTGGGGGTCACTCCCAGTCGATGGCTCGCTGGGTGGTGACGGTGCCGCCGGACTTGACCTTGGTCACCTTGGTGACGGCGGGCTTGGTGTCGACCTCGGCCTGCGCCGGGGACGACAGCGGCAGGAAGGCGAGCGCCGACGCGAAGGTCGCGACGACGATACGCTTGGCAATACGGTTCATGGGGCTACCTGTTCCATCGGGGGACCCGGTCGACCGGGCATGGTCCATCAGGACCATGGTCCCGTAGTCCTGCGGAGATCGTCAATCGAAACGCCGAAAAGCGATCCACTTCCGCCCGATCGGCTGCTGCGTCCTGGCTGCGGAGGACCTGGAGCCGGGACCTGAGCGCCGCACCTAGAGCACGGTGCTGACGCGCTGCCCGGGGGGCGACGCCTCGAGCCAGGCCAGCAGGCCCGTCAGGGCAGCCGGGGTCAGGGCCAGCTGCTGCACCGGCGTCGGGTTGCGGGTGGTCACGACCACGTGCCCGTCGTGGACCGCGTGCACCTCACCGCCCACGGGGTCGCGACGACCGTCGACGGCCATGGCGTCGCGCGAGAACCGGTACGCCGGACGCAGCCGCAGCGAGAAGGTGCGGTACCACTCCAGCGTGCTGCCGCGGTAGACCGCGAGGCCCAGGGTCCACCCCTGGGCCGACGCGCCGTCCCGCTTGTTGACGCTGAGGTCGAAGGCGCCCAGCGTGCGCGCCAGGTACCGACGTCGCAGGACGAGGACGGCCAGCAGGACGACGGTGAAGGCGATCGCGGCGAGGACGAGGTCCACGGCCCACAGCCACAGCGGCACCCCGCCCTCCCTCCTCCGTCAGACGGCCGAGAACCCTAGGCCAGCTCGATGCCGCGGAGCTTGGCCTCGGCGCGCTGGACGGCCGCGTCGTCGTCGTCGGCCCGCGCCTGCTCCAGCTCGGCCTGCACCTGGTCGCGATCGAGCTCGGACACCAGGTGGGTGTCCTCGCTCAGGATCGAGACGCGGTCGTCGGCGACGGACAGGAACCCGTCCTCGACGACCGCGACGACCGTCTCGCCGTCGGCCTTGATCTTGACCACGCCGGGCACGAGCACCGACAGCAGCGGTGCGTGCCCGACGAGGACACCGAGGTCACCCTCGACGGTGCGGGCGACGACCTCGTGGGCCTCGCCCGACCACACCACGCGGTCGGCGGCGACCAGCTCGACCTGGAGCGTCGTGTCCGCCATCAGGAGTTCTTCTGGATCTCGGCCCACTTCGCATCGACGTCGTCGAGACCGCCGCACATGAAGAAGGCCTGCTCGGCCACGTGGTCGTACTCGCCGTCGCAGATCTTGGTGAAGGCGTCGATCGTCTCGTCGAGCGGGACGGTGGAGCCCTCGATGCCGGTGAACTGCTTGGCCACGTAGGTGTTCTGGCTCAGGAAGCGCTGGATGCGACGGGCGCGCGAGACGATCGTCTTGTCCTCCTCGCTCAGCTCGTCGACACCGAGGATGGCGATGATGTCCTGGAGCTCCTTGTTGCGCTGCAGGATGCCCTTGACCCGGTTGGCCGTCGTGTAGTGGTCGTCGGCGATGTAGCGCGGGTCCAGGATGCGCGAGGTGGACGTCAGCGGGTCCACCGCGGGGTAGATGCCCATGGAGGCGATCTCGCGGTTGAGCTCGGTGGTGGCGTCCAGGTGCGCGAACGTGGTGGCCGGGGCCGGGTCCGTGTAGTCGTCGGCCGGCACGTAGATCGCCTGCAGCGACGTGATCGAGTGACCACGCGTGGAGGTGATGCGCTCCTGCAGCACGCCCATCTCGTCGGCCAGCGTCGGCTGGTAGCCCACGGCGGACGGCATGCGGCCGAGCAGCGTGGAGACCTCCGAGCCGGCCTGCGTGAACCGGAAGATGTTGTCGATGAACAGCAGCACGTCGCGGTTCTGGACGTCGCGGAAGTACTCCGCCATCGTCAGGGCCGACAGCGCCACGCGCAGACGCGCTCCGGGCGGCTCGTCCATCTGGCCGAAGACGAGGGCCACCTTGTCGAGGACGTCGGCCTCCTCCATCTCGGCAATGAGGTCGTTGCCCTCGCGGGTGCGCTCGCCGACTCCGGCGAACACCGACACGCCGTCGTGGTCCTTGGCCACACGGGCGATCATCTCCTGGATGAGCACCGTCTTGCCGACGCCGGCGCCGCCGAACAGGCCGATCTTGCCGCCGAGGACGTAGGGCGTCAGCAGGTCGATGACCTTGATGCCGGTCTGGAACATCTGCGTCTTGGACTCGAGCTGGTCGAACGCGGGGGCCTTGCGGTGGATGCCCCACCGCTCGGCCGCCTCGAAGGTCTCGCCCTCGGGCATGTTCATGACCGCACCGGTGGTGTTGAACACCCGGCCGAGGGTCTGGTCGCCGACCGGCACCGAGATCGGCTCGCCGGTGTCGGTGACGACGCTGCCGCGCACGACACCGTCGGTCGGGCGCAGGCTGATGGCGCGCACGAGACCGTCGCCGATGTGCTGGGCGACCTCGAGGGTGAGGGTCTCCTCGCTCCCGGGGATGCTGGTCTCCACGGTGAGCGCGTTGTAGATCTCCGGCATCGAGTCCGACGGGAACTCGATGTCGAGGACCGGGCCGATGACCCGCGCGACGCGACCGGTGGTCGTGGTCTTCTCTTCGGCAGTGGCAGTCATAGCTCTCTCACTCCTGACCAGCGGTGGCGTCGGCGAGCGCGTTGGCGCCGCCCACGATCTCGCTGATCTCCTGGGTAATGCCGGCCTGGCGGGCCTGGTTGGCAATGCGGGTGTACTTCTCGATGAGGTCCTGCGCGTTGTCGGTCGCGGACTTCATGGCCTTCTGGCGGGCGGCGAGCTCGGAGGCGGCCGCCTGCAGCTGGCAGTAGTAGATGCGGCTGTTGACGTACTTCGGCAGCAGCGCGTCGAGGACCTCGTGGGCCGAGGGCTCGAACTCGTACAGCGGCAGCAGGTCCGACTCCTCGGGAGCCTCCGTGCCCTCGACGACCTCGAGCGGGAGCAGGCGGATGACGTCCGGCTCCTGCGTGAGCATCGACTTGAACCGCGTGAACACGATGTGCAGCTCGTCGACGGCGCGGGACGGGTCGATGGCCTCCTCGTCCGTCTCGTCCTGGGCGAACAGGCTCGTGAGCGCGTCGCCGATCTCGCGGGCGTTGGCGTACTCCGGCTTGTCGGAGTACCCGGTCCACGACTCGACGAACTCGCGCTGGCGGAAGGAGAAGTACGTCACGGCCTTGCGACCGGAGAGGTAGAAGTCGACCTCCTTGCCCTCGGACCGGAGCTTCTCGGTGAGCCGCTCCGCCTCCTTGAGGACGCTGGAGGAGTACGACCCCGCGAGGCCGCGGTCGCTCGTGATGACGAGCACCGCCGCCCGCGTGGGGTTCTCCTTCTCGGTGGTGAGCGGGTGGTCGACGTTGGAGAACGTCGCCACCGCCGACACCGCCCGGGTCAGCTCACGGGCGTACGGGGCTGCCGCCGCCGCGTGCTGCTGCGCCTTGATGATGCGCGAGGCGGCGATGAGCTCCATGGCGCGCGTGATCTTCTTGGTCGCCTGGGTCGACCTGATCTTCGCTCGTAGCTCTCGTACCGACGCTGCCATGTGGGTCAGCCCCGCTTCTGCTTGACGATCTGCTCCTGCTCGACGTCCTCGTCGTCCAGAGCGTCGAACTCCTCGCGACCGACGGAGATGCGTCCGCCCTCGCTGGTCTCGAACTGCTCCAGGAACGACGTGTACGCCGACTCCAGGGAGGACGCCGTGTCGTCGTCGAACTTCGCCGTCTCGCGGATCGTGGTGAAGATGCCCTCGTGCGAGCGCTTCACGTAGTCGAGGAACTCCTCCTCGAAGCGGCTGATGTCCTCGACGGGGACCGGGTCGAGCTTGCCCTGGGTACCGGCCCAGAGCGAGACGACCTGCTGCTCCATGGGGAACGGAGCGTACTGGCCCTGCTTGAACAGCTCCATCAGGCGCTGTCCGCGGGCGAGCTGCGCCTTGGACGCGGCGTCGAGGTCGGAGGCGAACATGGCGAACGCCTCCATGGCGCGGTACTGCGCCAGGTCGACCTTGAGCGAGCCCGTGACCGCCTTCATCGCCTTGGTCATGGCCGCACCACCGACGCGCGAGACGGAGATGCCGACGTCGACGGCGGGACGCTGGTTGGCGTTGAACAGGTCCGACTGCAGGAAGATCTGGCCGTCGGTGATCGAGATGACGTTGGTCGGGATGTAGGCCGAGACGTCGTTCGCCTTGGTCTCGATGACGGGCAGACCCGTCATCGAGCCGGCGCCCAGCTCGTCATTGAGCTTGGCGCAACGCTCGAGCAGCCGGCTGTGGAGGTAGAAGACGTCTCCGGGGTAGGCCTCGCGGCCCGGCGGACGACGCAGCAGCAGCGAGACCGCACGGTAGGCCTCGGCCTGCTTGGAGAGGTCGTCGAAGATGATCAGGACGTGCTTGCCCTGGTACATCCAGTGCTGGCCGATGGCCGAACCGGTGTACGGGGCGAGGTACTTGAAGCCGGCCGAGTCCGAGGCGGGGGCCGCGACGATCGTCGTGTACTCCAGCGCACCCGCGTCCTCGAGGGCGCCGCGGACGCCGGCGATGGTCGAGCCCTTCTGACCGATGCCGACGTAGATGCAGCGGACCTGCTTGGTCGGGTCGCCGCTCTCCCAGAACTCCTTCTGGTTGATGATCGTGTCGATGGCGATCGCGGTCTTGCCGGTCTGGCGGTCACCGATGATCAGCTGACGCTGGCCACGGCCGATGGGCGTGAGCGAGTCGATGGCCTTGATGCCGGTCATGAGCGGCTCGGAGACCGACTGGCGCTGCACCACGTTGGGGGCCTGGAGCTCGAGGGCACGGCGGCCGTCGGTCTCCACGTCACCCAGACCGTCGATCGGCTGGCCGAGCGGGTCCACCACGCGGCCGAGGTAGCCGTCGCCGACGGGCACGGAGAGCACCTCGCCGGTGCGCTTGACCTTCTGGCCCTCCTCGATGCCGGAGAAGTCACCCAGGATGACGACACCGATCTCGCGGACGTCGAGGTTCAGCGCGAGGCCGAGCGTGCCGTCCTCGAACTCGAGCAGCTCGTTGGCCATGGCCGAGGGCAGACCCTCGATCCGGGCGATGCCGTCGCCGGCCTCGGCGACGATGCCGACCTCTTCGGTCTTGCTGGCGCTCGGGGAGTAGTCGGACACGAACTGCTGCAGCGCGTCGCGGATCTCCTCGGGACGGATGGAGAGTTCCGTCATGTCTTCTGCCTGCCTTCTGTGGGTCTGGTGGCTGGGTGGTGCCGGATGATCAGGGGACGTCAGCCGGCGAGCTGCCGGCGGGCGGCCTCGAGTCGGCTGGACATGGTTCCGTCGACGACCTCGCCCTCGACGGAGACGGCGATGCCTCCGACGACCGACGGGTCGACCACGATGTTGAGGTGGACGTCGCGTCCGTACTTGCCGGCCAGGGCGGCCGCGAGTCGGGAGCGCTCGTCGTCGGACAGCTCGTAGGCCACGCGCACGACCGCGACGAGGCGATCGCGACGCTGGGCCGCCACCTCGCCGAACGCGGTCAGGACCTTCTCGAACGACCCGGTGCGTGCCACGACCGCCTGCTGCGCGAGCTCGAGGGTCTCGGCCGAGACCTTGCCCTCGAAGATAGAGGCCAGCAGGACCGCCTTGGCCTTGGCCGGGACCGAGCGATCGGCCACGACGCCACGGAGCTCGACGTCGCCGGCGACCGTGCGGCCGAGCTCGAACAGGTCGGTCTCGACCCGCTCGACGTCACCGGCGGCGTCGGCACGCCCGACCAGGGCGGCCGCACCGGCGGTCTCGAGGGCGTCGGCCAGGTCACGCCCGGCATTCCAGCGCGACGCCGCCGCGGCCTTGACCACGTCGAGGGTCGCGCCGTCGACCTGCGAGCCGAGCACGGTGGCCGCGAGGCCCGCCTTGGCCTCGGGCTCGGTCGACGGGTCCGTGAGCACACGGCGCAGCGCCGGGTTGGCGTCGAGCAGCGCCACCACCCCGAAGAGCTGGCTGCCGAGCGCCGCCGAGGAACCCTGGGCCGACTCGACGGCCGACAGGACCTCGTGCTGGGACCTCGCGGAGATGCCTCGCATCAGTTGGCCGACCCCTCCAGCTCCGTGATGAAGCGCTCGACGGTGCGACGCTGACGCGCCTCGTCCTCGAGCGACTCACCGACGATGCGTCCGGCGAGGTCCGTGGCGAGCGAGCCCACCTCGGCCTTCAGCTGGGCGAGGGCCTGCGACCGCTCGGCCTCGACCTGCGCGTGCGCCGTGGCCGTGATGCGGGCGGCCTCGTCCTGGGCCTGGGCCCGGAGCTCGGCGATGATCTGCGCGCCCTGCTCCTTGGCCTCCTCGCGGATGCGCGAGGCCTCGTGCCGGGCGTCGGCCAGCTGGGCGTTGTACTTCTCGAGCGCGGCCTGCGCCTCCTTCTGGGCAGACTTGGCCTCCTCGATCCCGCCCTCGATGGCGGCGGTCCGCTCGGCGAACGCCTGCTCGAAGTTGGGCACGACGAACTTGCGGACCAGCAGGAAGAGGATGCCCAGGACGACGAGGCCCAGGACGATCTCGGGCAGCTCGGGGACGAGCGGGTTGTGCTCCTCGCCCTCTGCTGCGGCGACCAGGATCGCGCTCATGGTGAATCTCCCTTAGCGAGGATCAGTTGTAGCCGAAGACGAAGGCCAGGGCCAGCGCGATGATGAAGAACTGCTCAGCGAGGACGAAGCCGAAGATCGCGATGCCCTGGAGCTTGCCCTGCGCCTCGGGCTGACGGGCGACGCCCGTGACGTACGCGGCGAAGATGAGGCCGACGGCGATGGCCGGGCCGACAGCGGCCAGTCCGAGGCCGACGGTCGCGATGGAACCAGTCATGACGGTTCTTTCCTTTCGTGGTGACGCAGGAGGCGTCGGGTGCGGGTCGAGAGGTGGTCAGGTGGTACCGAGCGAGCTCAGTGCTCGTCGGCGATCGCGCTGCCGATGTACATCGCGGTCAGCAGCGTGAAGACGTAGGCCTGCAGGAACATGATCAGCATGTCGAGGAAGCTGACCCCGATGCCGAGCAGGAAGGACACGATCCCGGCGGGGATGCCGATGGCGGCGTTCGCGTAGTCGGTCACCAGGTACGCGGCGCCGAGCGAGAACAGCAGGATCAGCAGGTGCCCCGCGAACATGGTCGCGAAGAGTCGCAGCGCGAGCGTGAACGGTCGCACGATGATGTTGGAGAGGAACTCCAGCGGCACCAGGGCCAGCAGGATGGGGCCCTTGGCCCCGGCCGGCACGGTCTGGTGCTTGAGGTAGCCGAAGAAGCCGTGCCTGCCGATGCCCGCGACGTTGTAGATCAACCACGTGACGAGGGCCAGGGCCACCGGGAAGCCGAACTTCGACATCGACGGGAACTGGATGACCGGGATCACGCCGTAGAAGTTGTTCACCAGCACGAACAGGAAGACCGTGAACAGGTACGGCACGTACTTCATGTAGTCGGCGCTGCCGATGTTGTCGCGGGCGATGCCGTTGCGGATGAAGCCGTAGACGTACTCGCCGGCGAACTGCAGGCGGCCGGGGACCACCGCGGCCTTGCGGCTCGTCGCGTAGGCGAAGCCGAAGACGATGACGATCGAGAAGACGAGGAACAGCTCGGGCTTGTTGACCTCCCAGCCGCCGATCGTGAACGTCGGCGGGAGCAGGAAGCTCCCGGGGCCGGGCTGCGGCGGGCCGTCAGCGGCAGCCGCCAGGGCGGTCGAGGCGAGGGTCACTCGGTCACCTTTGTCTCATGGCGCGGTCGATTCCGACTGGGAAGTCGGCGATCCGGCATACGGCCAGCGTCATCGTTCACGTCGTGACCGACCGGGAACCGGCTGGGCTTCGACGCACTCGAGAGGCTACCAGGAGGTCACGACGGGGTGTCGTCCAGGTCATACGTGAGGACTCGGCGGCGGCGGAACGCCCGGACCTGCAGGGCCGTCCAGACCAGGCTGCAGACCACGGCGGACAGGCCGAAGGCGCCGCGGTCGACGTGCTCGGCCACCCCGCCGACGTCGAAGAGCAGCAGTAGCACCGCCATGGCGGCGAACGCCTTGACGAGGAAGAACAGCACCGCCGCGGGCAGGGCGAGCACCGGGCTCGAGCGCGCGACCGGGTTCATCACGAGCGGCGTGGAGCCGAGGAAGGCCACCACCACGATCCCGGCGAGGAGGGCGCCGAGCACCCCCGGCCACCCGTGGGTGGCGCCGGCGACCGCCGTGCACACCAGCACGGCGGCGACCATGGGGACCACGACGGGGAGGGCCCGCCGCCAGGCGGTGGGGCGGGGCTCCGGCGCCGAGCCGTTCACGTGCGGTCCCACACGCGACCCTCGAACCGCGGCAGCACGAAGGCCGAGGCGGCCGTGAGCAGGGCGAGCACGACAAAGCCGACGATCGACTGCCAGCCGCTGAACAGGCTCACCACGACGCTGCCGAACGCCACGAGCCCGGCTGCCGCGTACATGAGCAGGACGGCACGACGGTGCGAGTGGCCGATCTCGAGCAGCCGGTGGTGGATGTGCATCTTGTCCGGGCTGAACGGCGAGCGTCCGGCCCGCGTGCGCCGCACCACCGCGAGCGCCAGGTCGAGGAACGGGACGAGCAGGATCGCGAACGGCAGGAACAGCGGCAGCAGGGCGGGCAGGAAGCTCGCCGCTCCCCCGCCCACGCCCTCGGAGAGGCTCGTGGCCGGGAACTGGCCCGTGAGGCTGATCGAGGAGCAGGCGAGCATGAAGCCGATGAGCATCGAGCCGGAGTCGCCGATGAACATCCGCGCCGGGAAGAAGTTGTGCGGCAGGATCCCGATGCACGCACCGGCCAGGGCCGAGGTCAGGAGGGCCGCGGCGATGGCGCGCGTCTCGCCGTTGACCACGGCGAGCGAGAACGCGTACGAGAAGAAGGCGATGGCGCCGATCGCGACCATGCCGGCCGCGAGGCCGTCGAGCCCGTCGACGAAGTTCACCGCGTTGGCCGTGGTGACGATCAGGAGCACCGTGAAGATGATCGACTGCGCGTTGTCCAGACCCAGGTAGTTGTTGTAGAGCGGCAGGTAGAGGAACTGCACCCCCATGGCCACCACCACGACACCGGCGAGCACCTGGCCGGCGAACTTGCTGAGCGCGTCGAGCTCGAAGAGGTCGTCGATCACGCCCACGACACAGATCACCGCTCCCCCGACGATGACCGCCTGCGCGTCGCCGAAGACCGCGTCGTCGTTGCGCGACAGGAACGGCAGGTGGGTCGCCACGAGGTAGGCCGACACGAGCCCGCCGAGCATCGCCGGGCCGCCGAAGTACGGGGTAGGGATGGCGTGGACGTCGCGGTCGCGCACCCGGGCCACGGCCCCGAAGCGCACCGCGAGCATCCGCGCGATCGAGGCCAGCAGGTAGGTCACCCCGAGGGCGACCCCGAAGACGACGAGGTACTCACGCACCGAACGGCTCCACGGTGTTGTTGTAGCGGTGGAGCACGTCGAGGGTGACCGGACCCTCGCGCAGGATGCGCGGCGAGCTGCCGGTCACGTCGAGGATCGTGGAGGCGGTGCCGCCGGGGCTGGACCCGGCGTCGAGGTAGACCGCCACCGCGTCGCCCAGCATGCGCTCGGCGTCGTCGACGGTCACGGCGGCCGGCTCGCCGGTGAGGTTCGCGCTGCTCACCGCGAGCGGGCCCGTCTGCTTGAGCAGCGTGAGCGCGACGGGGTGGTCCGGCATCCGCACGGCCACGGTGTGGTGCGTCTCGCCCAGGTCCCACGTGAGGGACGGCTGCTGGCGGCAGATGATCGTGAGCGGCCCGGGCCAGAGCTCGGTGGTCATGGACCGCAGCCATCCGGGGACGTCGGTGGCGAGCGCCTCGAGGGTCGTCGGGGCGCCGACGAGCACGGGCGGAGGCATCTGCCTCGTCCGGCCCTTGGCGTCGAGCAGGCGCTGCACGGCCTCGGGCGAGAACGCGTCGGCGGCGAGCCCGTACACCGTGTCGGTGGGCACCACGACCAGCTCACCGGACTCGAGCACGCCCTGGGCGGCGTCGATCCCGGTCTGACGTGTCTCCTCGTCGGCGCAGTCGTACCTCACCGGGACACCCTAACGGCCGTGCCGGCGCCGACGCAGCGCCCACGCGGTCGGCCCACGCCGTCCGCCCACGCCATCCGCACGCGGCCTCACAGCACACCGTGGATGACGAAGGCGATCGCGAGGAACTGGATGGTGCGACCCAGGAAGACCATGGCGAGGAAGACCCAGAGCCGCTGGCGCGACAGCGGGGCGAGGAGCGTCACGACCGCGAGCGGCGGCACGGCTGCGAGCGCGGACAGGAACACCGTGGCCGCGCCCGCCACCGGGCGGTCGAGCCACGTGAGCAGGAGGTCGCCGGTGCGGCGCAGCCACGCTGTCACCCGGTTCCGCGGCGGTCGACGCTCGGCCTGCTTGCGGTACCGGGCGGAGCCCTTGCGCACCAGCTGGAACACGATGGCCTTGCCGGCCACCGTGCCGACGCTGAGCGTGAGGATGACCAGGGCGAGGTCGAACCGGCTGTCGACGAGGGCGCCGAGGCTCAGCACGTAGATCTCGGCGTTGAGGAACATCGGCAGGATCGCCGAGCCCACGCCGAAGGCGAAGGCGGCCGCGTGGACCAGGACGACTGCCATGGTCCGGGAGCCTATCGGCAGGCGGACGCCCTGCGGGCACACCCGTCGCCGAGGACCTCCCGGCGCGCCGGGTCAGCGCAGCACGACGTCGCCCACCAGCCAGGCGCCGTCCTGCCGGAGCATGGTCATGACCACGCGGCTCCGCTCGGTGCTCTGCGTGCCGTCGCTGCCGCGGGTGATGGTCTGGTCGACGAACAGCAGCACCTCGACCTCGTCGGTGGACACGGCCCTGCCGACCGCCTCGACGACGTCACCGACCGCACGCGCCTCGACCCGGCGCGCCACCTGGGCGACGGGTTCGTTCGCCTCGGCGTACTCCCGCGCGAACTGAGGGGTCGCGCCGGTGCGCGCCCAGGCCGTGTCGGCGTCGAAGGTCTCGCCGGTGTAGCTCGTGAGCTGGACCGCGCGGTCGCGCGCCACGGCCGTGGCCTCCGCCACGGCGTCCGCACGCTGCTGTGCCGACCGACCGGACAGGACGAGCCACCCCGCACCGACGACCGCGGCCACCAGCGCCACCGCCAGCGCGAGGGCCACGACACGCACCCGTCGGTCCCCGCCCGACGACAGGCGCTCCACGGCACTGCCGCGCGAGGTCGTCACCGTCGGTCCTGCGGCAGGGGCGCGTTGGACGACCCGCGCTGCTGGCCCTCGAAGGTCGTCGGGCACGAGCGGTCCGGATCGATCGGCCGGCGCTCCGCGTGCTTGGGGCTCGGGTCGGCGACGCCGTAGGAGCACACCCCACCGGGCGAGACCAGCATGTTGGTCTGGAGTCGTCCGTCCTTCACGGCCTCGGCGAACCGGTCGAACCCGCTCGGGAACACCCGGAGCAGCTCGCGCAGGTGCTGGTCCCGCGGGATCGTCATGTCGGCGAAGACGATCATCTCCTCGAGCACCCGCGGGAGCTCGAGCGCGACGAGGGACGTGAGCTCCCTCAGGTCCTGGACCCGTGCCGGGAGGGTCTCGATGCTGGTGCGGAGGGTCGGGTCGTAGTCGGCGAGCCAGGCGGTGAACGACTCGGCGGACCGCGCGAACTGCCGGAACTCGTCCTCCACGTCCACGCCGGTCCGCAGCACCGTGCGCCCATTGACCAGGAGTCGTTCGGTCTGCGGCCAGGTGCGGTCGAGGGTCTCGACGATCCGCGAGCCGGAGTCGAGGACGCGGCGCAGGTCGTCGGGGTCCTCGAAGGCCACGCGCAGCTCCTGCAGCGTGGTCCGCAGGGCGGCGGTGTCGACGTCGGACATGAGGTCGTCGACCGAGCGCAGGGTCTGCGCGACCGTCGTCGGCGTGGTGGTCGCCGACGCCGCGATGCGGTCGCCGTCGTCCAGCCACGGTGCGCGGTGCTGCTCCGGCTGCAGGTCGAGGAACTGCTCACCGGCCGGGGAGAGCGAGCGCACGACCGCCCTGGCCGAGGCCGGGACCTGGGCACCGGGGTCGAGGGACAGGGTCGCGACGGCTCCGGACCCCTGGACGCGGACGGTGTCGACCTTCCCGATGCGCACTCCGCGGTAGGTGACGCCCGACCCCTCGAACAGACCGCCGGTCGTGGCGAGGTCCACCTCCACGCGGTCCTGGCGCTGCCCGACCGTCCCTCCCAGGACGGAGGTGTAGAGGTGCATCGAGACCAGGACCAGCACGGCGAGCAGCGCGAAGGCACTGGTGCGGTACTTCATGGGCATGGGACGGCTCATCGAGCGCCTCCCAGCAGTCCGTCGAGGCCCAGACCGGTGAGACCGCCACCGCGCGGGGCGTCGGTGCCCGACCCCGAGGAGACGCCGCTCGGGGGCACGATGCGGTCGAGGCCCGGGAGCGACCCCACCAACGACTCGATCCCCTCGACCAGCCCGTCCCCGGAGAGCCCGTCCGTCCCGGGTGTCTCGATCCGTGGCAGGTCGAGGTCGCCCACCCCCGGCAGCGACGGCAGCCCGACGCTCACGGAGGTCTGGAAGTACAGGTACGTGTTGAGGTACTCCGCCGGCACCGCCTCGTCGATGAGCCTCGAGAAGCCCACGAGGGTCCGCAGGCCCGGCTCGAACGCGTCCGCCGTCGTGTTGAGCGACTCGAACACCGGCCCCGCCTGGGCGAGCACCGTGGTGAGGTCGTCGCGCGAGCGGCCGACCACGTCCACGACGTCGGCGCCGAGGCGGTCGATCCCGCTCAGGAGGTCCACGAGCTCGTCGGTGTTCTCCCGGACGACCTCGGCGGCCGGGCGCAGGTCAGTCAGGGCGGCATCGACCACGTCCTCGCGCTCGTCGAGGACCCGCGACACCTCGGCCAGCGCGGTGAGCGCGGCATCGAGCTCGGCGTCGGAGGCGTTGAGGGCCGACGCCGTCCCCGCCATCCGCCGCAGCGCGGAGCGAACGGCCGGTTCGCGACCCCCGAGCGCCGCGTTGGCCTCCTCGACGATGGTCTGGACCTGGCCGAGCCCACCACCGTTGATGAGCATCGAGGCCGCCGACATGGTGTCCTCGATGGTGGGGGCGCTCGACGCGTCGCCCGCGGCGAGCACCGATCCCGGCGCCAGGAACGGACCGTCCGCGTCCTCCTCGCCGATGTCGACGAAGAGCTCACCGAGCGGTGTCGTGGCGCGCAGCCGCACCGTGGTGCCCTCACGCAGCCGACGGTCCGCGAGCACGTCCATCGTGACGCGGGCCCGGAAGTCGCGGACCGAGATCTCCCGCACCCGCCCGACCAGCACACCACCGCTCTTGACCGGCGCACCGACCGCCAGGTTGAGCGCGTCGTCGAACTCCGCGGACAACGGGTAGGAGTCACCGTCCAGCCGACTCCCGGGCAGGGGCAGGTCGGACGCCGTGGTGCTGCACCCGGCCAGGGCGACGGCGAGCAGCACCCCCACGACGGCGCGGCCCAGGCGGCGCGACGGTCCGGTCATCCCTGGCTCACCCCCGCCAGCGTCTGCAGGACGGTCCACAACGGCAGGTCGAGCAGGCCAAGACGCTCGCAGGCGTCCTGCGGCGCGCGCTCGCAGAGGTCGGCGACCACCGTCCTGCCGGGCACGAGGTCGAGCGGACGCGTGCGGAAGCTGAGCCGGTCGTTCTCGTCGATCGCCCGGACCAGGTTCTGCAGCATGAGCGGCCCCGTGTCGAGGAGCTGCTGGTAGTCGGCCTGGTGGTCGGCCAGGTCCTGGGCGAGCGCCACGAAGTCGTCCATCTGCGAGCTGATCCGCCCGCGCTGGTCGCGCACCACGATGCCGACCTCGCGCACCATGGCCGTGACGGCGTCGAACGTCGCCTCGATCGACTCGTGCTGCTCGTCGAGCATCGTGGTGGCCTCGGCGACCTGGTCCACGAACTGCCGGACCACCTGGTCGTCGTTCGCCACCGCCGTCGTGAGCCGGTCGAGCCCGGTGATCGTGCCCTCGACGTCGCCCAGCTGGGCGTCGATGGTGCCCAGCACGTCGGCCATCCCGGCCAGCCCGTCGCGGATCGCGCCGCCGTTGCCGTCGAGGTTGGCCGCCGACGACGTCAGCAGGCCGTTGAGCGCGTCTCCGCCGTCCGCCCCCAGGGCCGACGACGTGGACTCCAGCGTCGAGAGCAGCTCGTCGAACTCGACCGGTGTCCGCGTGCGTTCCAGGGGGATCACGTCGCCGTCGCGCAGCGTCGCTCCGTCGCGGTAGACCGGTGTGAGCTCGACGTAGCGATCCGTGGCGACCGACCGCGACACCACCACCGCAGCGGCGTCGGCCGGGACGTCGATCCCGTCGTCGAGACGCAGCGTGACGTCGACGTGTCCGCCGCGCGGGCGCACCTCGACGACCTCACCGACCCGCACCCCCAGCACGCCGACGTCGTTGCCCTCGAAGAGTCCTGCGGCGTCACGCAGCTGCACGGTCACGGTCCGCCCACCGGATCCGACGCAGCTCGAGAGCAGCGGGACCACGAGCGCCACCACGAGCACGGGCAGGAGAGGCCGCCACCACCGTCGGGCCCTCATGAGCACTCCTCCGGGCTCGCGAGGCACGCGAGGTTGTCGTTGATGGCGACCGGCACGTGCAGGTCGAGCCAGGGGCCGTTGCCCGACGCGTTGGCGACGTACTTCGTCATCGTGGCCAACGACGACAGGGCTTGCGTCACGTCGTCGCGGGCGTCCTCGAGACCGTCGAGGGCGGTGGTGAGGTCCCGCAGCATCGGGTCGAGGTCCTCCTCGGTGTCGTCGAGCAGACCCCGCACCTGGACGGCCATGCGCTGCGCGTCGGACAACATCTGGTCGAACACCTCACGACGGGAGGTCAGCTCGCCGAGCACGAGCGTCGACTGCTCCAGCAGGTCGAGCACGGCGTCGGCGTTGCGGTCGAGCGTCCCCGTCACGTCGTTGCTGGCAGCCAGGAGACGGGACAGCTGGGCGCTGCGCCGCGACGCGACGCGCGCGAGGTCGGCCACGCCCTCGACCGCCGCCCTGGTCTCGTCGGGGGTGCGACCGAGCACGTCGGCCATCACGTTCATGGAGCGGGCCAGCCCCTCGGCGTCGAGGGTCTGCAGGGCGTCGGACGAGGCGTCGACGACGTCCTGCAGGTTGTAGGGCACCGAGGTCCGCGCGAGCGGGATCCTCGCGTCCGCGAGGTCACCGGTGCCGCGCGGGGCCACCTCGAGGAAGTGGCTCCCGAGCAGCGTCGCGACCTTGACCGCGACCGCCGTGGACCGACCGAGCCGCACGTCGCGGTCGGCGGTGAAGGTCACGACCACGCGGTCCTTCGCCAGCCGGATGCCGGTCACCTCCCCCACGCCGACGCCGGCGACCTGCACCTCCTCGCCGACCCGCAGGCCGGCCGTGTGCTCGAGCTCGGCCGTGTACGTGCGCTGGCCGAACGGGATGACGCTGAGCGCCAGGACGAGCAGGCCGAGCACCCCCAGTCCCACGACCCCGACCATGCCGACGCGGCGTGCGTGCGTCCGTCGATCGCTCATCGGCAGACCTCCGAGTAGGGGCCGTCGGTGGAGCCGAGGTTGATCAGCTCGCCACCGACCTCCACCCCGAGGTTGCAGATGTACATGTTGAGCCAGGTGCCGTACGACATCGGTCGGGCGAACGCGCCGGTAGCGGTCGGCACGGCGGCCAGCATGGTCTGGAGCTCGCCCATGTTCTCGGCGAACAGCGCCGCGGTGGTGCGCAGCGCCGTGGTCACCCGGGCGACGTCGGGGCGGGTGTCCTCGACGAGGTCGGCCGTGACCCGGGAGAGCTCGGAGATGCCGTCGATGGACTCACCGATCGTGGTGCGCTGCTCGGCCAGGCCGGTCATCAGCGCCCGCAGCTCCCCGACCGTGGCGGTGAGGTCGTCCTCGCGGTCGACGAGGTTCTCGAGCACCGGGGTGAGGTGGGTGAGGACGTCGGTGACGACCGCGTCCTTGTCGGCCAGGTTGCGCGTGAGCGTCGCCGTCTCGTCGAGCAGGCTCTCCACCGTGCCGCCCTCCCCCTGGAGCACCTTGACCACCGACTCCGCGAGCTGGTTCACGTCCTCCGGCCGGAGCGTCTCGAAGAGCGGCTCGAAGCCGTTGAGCAGCGCGGTGAGGTCGAAGCCCGCGCTCGTGCGCGACGTCGGGACGACGCTGCCCGGCTCCAGGGCCCTGCCCCGCTCACGGCCGGGCAGCAGCGCCAGGTACCGCTGGCCGAGCAGGTTCTGGTAGCGGATCACCATGCCCGTGGTGTCGGTCAGGCGCTGCCCCTCTCCCACGGACACGCGCACGCGGGCCGTGTCACCACCGACGAGCTCGATGCCGTCGACGCGACCGACCCGGACACCTGCGGCTCGCACGTCGTCACCGACGCGCAGCCCGCTGACCGAGGTGAAGTCCGCCGCGTAGGTGCGGGTGGTCCCCTCCGTGCTGTTCAGCATCGTGTTCGCGAGCACCACGAGGACGAGCACGCACACAGTGGCGAAGGTGACGAGCTTGACGACGGTGGCCCTCATCGGTCGCCGCCCTCCAGGTAGGGGCGCCCCAGGAGCTCGGCGACACCACCCTGGGGGGCAGCCTCCAGCGCGTCGAGCATGCCGCGGAGCTCGGCGACCAGCGCGTCGTCGTCGGGCGTCGCGGCGCTCGTGCCGCTGTCCGTCGAGCCGGGCGAGCCACCGCACCGCGGACCGCGGGCCGTCCCGTAGGTGGGGCAGTCCGACGCGGTGTACGGCGCGTCGTCCCCGGTCTTGATGAAGACGTTGGTCGACATGTAGGAGCCCTGCGAGAACGTCTCGGCCTGCTTGGCCGCGAAGTCCACGAACGACGTGAAGCTGTCGGGCAGACCGGCACGCTCGTCGTACATGGCGTCGACCACGACCGCGGCACCGTCGAGCGCCTCGACGAACGGGTCCCCGACGGCGTCGAGCGCCCGCCGCCCCTCGCCCACGAGAGCGTTGCTCCCGGAGATGAGCGTGGTGAGCTGCGCCCGCTTCTGCACGATCGTGCGACTCGTCACGAGCGCGTTGCGCGTGGCGTCGAGCAGCTGCGGCGACGTCTCGGCCAGCGTCGTCATGTTCTGCGCGAACAGCTGGAGGTCCTCGCGCAGCAGGGGCAGCCGGGGCTCCAGTCGGCCGAGGTAGCCGGAGACCGTCTCGATCGTGCCGCCGAGCTGCTCGCCGCGGCCGTCGAGCGCCGTCGCGAGCGCACCCAGGGTGGCAGACAGCTCGGCCGGCTCCACGGCGGTGAGGATGCGGTAGGAGCTGTCGAGCGTGTCCTGCAGCTCGAGCGTCTCGGCGTCCCGGGCCTGCTCGATGGCGGACCCGGCTCGCAGGGCCCCGCGCTCGCTCCGGGGTCGGACCAGGTCGACGTACGTCGTGCCGAACACCGTGGCCGGCAGCACGCGCGCCGTCACCTGCGCCGGGACCCCACGTGCGTGCCGCTCGTCGATGCGCAGGTCGATCCGTACCGAGGGGTCGCCACCGTCGGCCGTCGTAACCGGCTCCTGGGTGATCGAGGTGACGCGTCCGACGATCACGCCGTCGAGCTTGACGTCCGAGCCCGGGACGAGCGACCCGCCGGCGTCGTCGACGAGGGCGTGCGCCGTCGTGTCGTCCGCCAGGGCACCCCGCGACACCGCGGCCAGGGCCGCGCCCACGAGCACCAGGAGCACCACGAGCACGAGGCCGCGACGCACGAGGACCGCGCGGCCGGGGTCGTCGGGATCGATCGTCGTCAGGTCCATCGCCGCATCACCCCGCGATCCGGACGCCGGGGTCGCCGCCCCAGAAGAGCAGCGTGAGCACCATGTCGAGCAGGACCACGACGACGATGCTGGCCCGGATCGCCCGGCCCGTCGCCTCGCCGACACCCTGCGCCCCACCGCTGGCGGTGAACCCGAACCAGCAGTGGATGAGCGTCACGGCCGCGGCGAACACCAGGATCTTCACGACCGACAGCAGCACGTCGCGCAGGGCGACGAACGAGGTGAAGTAGTGCTCGAACGTGCCCGGCGGTTGTCCGAAGATGAACGTGACGGAGAGCTGGGTCGCCAGGTACGAACCGGCCAGCCCGATCAGGTAGAGCGGGAGGATCGCCGCCATCGCCGCGATGAGCCGGGTGGTGACCAGGAAGTGCAGGGGCGGGACCGACATCACCGCGAGAGCGTCGATCTCCTCGTGCACCCGCATCGATCCGAGCTGTGCGGTGAAGCGACAGCCGACCTGGGCGGCCAGGGCGAGCGCCGCGATGAGCGGGGCGAGCTCGCGCGTGTTCACGACCGCGGACACGAAGCCGGTCAGGGGTGCCAGCCCGATGGTCTCCAGCCCGTTGAACCCCTCGATGCCGAGGGAGGTCCCGGCCGACAGCGACAGCAGCACCATGACGCCGACCGTCCCGCCCCCCACCAGCAGCGCACCGGTCCCCCAGCTGATGTCGGAGAGGATGCGGAACGTCTCGAGCCGGTAGGTGCGCAGCGTCGTGGGGATCGCCCCCACCACCTTCGCGACGAAGGTCAGCTGGGCCCCCATCAGCTCCAACGCGTTCCCCGGCGCCGCCATGGCGCGCCGGCCCGCGCGCTCCAGGCCGCTCATGCCATCCTCTGCGGCACGAGCATGACGTAGCCCTGGGTGATGACGACGTTGACGACGGCCAGGGCGATGACGCTGATCACGACACTGGCGTTGACCGCGTCGGCCACGCCCTTGGGGCCGCCCTGCGCCGACAGACCCTTGTGGCACGCCACGATCGTGGCGATGAAGCCGAAGATCGCCGCCTTGGCCTCGGCGAGCAGCAGGTCGGAGGGCTGGGCGAAGCTCGTGAAGGACCCGATGTAGGTGCCCGAGCTGACGTCGCCGGACCCGACGTTGAGCGCGTAGCCGGTGGTCATGGCGGTGGCGGCCACCACCACGTTGAGCAGCAGGCCGACCGTGACCGCTGCGACCATGCGGGGTGCCACGATGCGCTGCGTCGGGTCGAGTCCCATGACGCGCATGGCGTCGATCTCCTCGCGGACGGTCTGCGAGCCGATCTGGGCACAGATGGCCGAGCCGACGGCTCCGGCCATGAGGAGCGAGGTGACGAGCGGCGCGCCCTGGCGGAGCACGCCGATGCCGTTGACCGCCCCGGAGAACGAGACCGCACCGATCTGCGACGCGACCGCACCGACCTGCACCGCCACGATCACGCCGAACGGGATCGCGACCAGGATCGTCGGCAGCAGGGCCACCCGCGTCATGAACCAGGCCTGCTCGACGTACTCGCGCCAGGCGAACCGCCCGCGCAGGACGTCGACGACGGCGAAGCGCAGGGACCCGATGCCGAGCAGGATCATCTCGCCGAAGGTCTCGAGGCCGGCGTTGCCGGAGGCACGCAGGCCCGTGACGGTGCGCGCCAGACGCCCGGGAGCCGCGCGTGGGGGCACCGACGTGTCCGCGCTCATCCGACCTCCCTCGCCGCCTCAGGCCATACCTGTACGAAGGTACTAGTTCATCGTCTCTCGCGGAAGAGAACGAGCCAGGGAGTCGTGAGTCACGTCACACGGACAGGCGCGGCGACCCCCGGTGGGTCGGAACCCGTGGGTCGGAACCCCGTCGGCGGGGCGAGCCTCAGGGGCGGCGGGCGGTGAGGAAGCGGGGTCGGTCCGCGAGGTCCACGTGGTCACGCACGTCGGACCAGCGCCCGGCGAAGACGCCCGGGGCGGACTCCCCCTGCGCGTCGGCGTGCTCGGCCCCGACCCAGCCGCCCGGGCGCAGCAGCCGCCACGCGGCCTGCTCGAGCGCACGCATGGCGTCGAGACCGTCGTCGCCCGACCACAGCGCGAGCGACGGGTCGTGGTCGCGCGCCTCGGGGGCGACGCTCTCCCAGGCCTCGAGCGGGATGTAGGGCGGGTTGCAGACGACCACGTCGACGGTGCCGTCGAGGTCCGCGAACGCCTCGAAGGCGTCCCCGAGCCGAAGGTCGACGCCGGTGTCGCCCAGGTTGCGCTCGGCCCAGCCGTAGGCGGACTCGTCGAGCTCGACGGCGTGCACCCGGGCCCGCGGCACCTCGTGCACGATCGACAGCGCGATGGCGCCTGAGCCGGTGCACAGGTCGACGACCACCGGCGGCTCGTCGCGCGCGGCGACGACGGCGGCCGCCTGCTCGACGGCCCACCCCGCGAGCAGCTCGGTCTCGGGGCGTGGGACGAAGACGCCCGGGCCGACCTCGAGGTCGACGTAGCGGAACCCGGCCGAGCCGGTGAGGTGCTGCAGCGGGACCCGACGAGCCCGCGCCTGGACCATGTCGCGGTACACCTGCGCCTGGGGACCCTGCGGGCGTGCGGTCAGGAGAAGACCGCGTGGCGTCCCGGTCACGTGGGCGAGCAGGATCTCGGCATCGACCCGCGGCGACGCGACGCCACCAGCGGTCAGCGTGTCCGTGGCCTCGTCCAGGAGCCGCTCGGCCTGGCTGCGCACCCGGCTCACGGTCGCGACCCGTCGACCGACTCGAGTCGCTCGGCGAGGTCGGAGTCCACGAGGGAGCCGATCACGTCGTCGAGGGCGCCGTCCATCACGGCATCGAGGTTGTAGGCCTTGTACCCGGTGCGGTGGTCGGAGATCCGGTTCTCGGGGAAGGTGTAGGTGCGCACCCGCTCCGAGCGGTCCATGGTGCGGATCTGGGACCTGCGGGCGTCGGAGGCCTCGGCGTCCGCTGCGGCCTGGGCCGCCTCGAGCAGCCGCGCCCGGAGGATCCGCAGGGCCTGCTCCTTGTTCTGCAGCTGGCTCTTCTCGTTCTGGCAGCTCACCACGAGACCCGAGGGCAGGTGGGTGATGCGCACCGCCGAGTCGGTCGTGTTGACGCTCTGACCACCCGGGCCGGAGGACCGGAAGACGTCGATGCGCAGGTCGGCGTCGTGGATCTCGACGTCGACGTCCTCGGCCTCGGGCAGCACCAGGACACCGGCCGCCGACGTGTGGATCCGTCCCTGCGACTCGGTGACGGGGACGCGCTGCACGCGGTGCACCCCTCCCTCGAACTTGAGGAGTGCGTAGGGCGCCTGGCCGGGCTCCGGCGTGCCCTTCGCCGCGACCGACGCGGTGACCGACTTGTAGCCACCGAGAGCGGACTCCGTGGCGTCGATGATCTCGACCCGCCAGCCCTTGCGCTCGGCGAACCGGGTGTACATGCGCAGCAGGTCGGCGGCGAACAGGGCCGACTCCTCGCCCCCCTCGCCGCCCTTGACCTCCAGGATCACGTCCTTGCCGTCGGCGGGGTCGCGCGGGACGAGCAGGCGCTGGAGCCGCTCGGCGAGGGCTGCGCGCGTCGTCTCGAGCTCGAGCGCCTCGTCGTCGAGCTCGAGCTCACGTGCGGCCTGGAGGTCCTCCTCGGTCTGCTGCCACTCGCGGTAGGTGCCCACCACCGCGCCGAGCTCGGCGTACCGTCGACCGACACGCTTGGCGCGGCCGGCATCGGAGTGCAGGGCGGGATCGGCCATCTGCCGCTCGAGCTCGGCGTGCTCGGCGACCAGGCCCTCGACAGCCTCGAACATGGCGATCCTCTCGTGCCCTCGGCGTCTCGACGACGCGTCCGGTCCCTGGGCCGGCGGCCCTGGGACGACGACGCCGACCCGTCCCTCGCGGGATCGGGTCGGCGTGTCGGAGGAGCTACTTCTTGCCGTAGCGCTTCTCGAACCGGGCCACGCGGCCGCCGGTGTCGAGGATCTTCTGCTTGCCCGTGTAGAACGGGTGGCAGGCCGAGCACACGTCGGCACGGAGGGATCCCTCGGTGGCGGTGCTGCGGGTGGTGAACGAGTTGCCGCAGGTGCAGGTGACCTGGGTCTCGACGTAGGTGGGGTGGATGTCGCGCTTCATGATGTCCTCTCGTCGGTACTGGGTCGGACCGCGGCGCGGGCCGTGAACCAGGACCAAGGCTGGATTCTGCCAGGGGCACCCTGGTCAACCCAAATCGTGCCCCGTCTGTTCCCGCCGCGCCGGTCCGTACGTGCGGCTCGTGCGCCTCGTCAGGAGGCGAGCAGGGCCTCGATGTCGGAGGCGATCTTCTCGGGCTTGGTGGTCGAGCCGTAGCGCTTGACCACGTTGCCCTCGGTGTCGATGAGGAACTTGGTGAAGTTCCACTTGATCTTGTTCCCGGCGAACCCGCTCTTCTCGCTGCGCAGCCACTGGTAGAGCGGGTGCGCGTCGTCGCCGTTGACCTCGACCTGCGAGAACATCGGGAAGCTGACCCCGTAGTTCCGCTCGCAGAAGGCGGCGGTGTCGTCGTCGGAGTCGGGGTTCTGCCCGCCGAACTGGTCGCACGGGAAGCCGAGCACCACGAGGCCGCGGTCGGCGTAGCTCGCGTAGAGCTCCTCCAGGCCGGCCAGCTGCGGGGTGAAGCCGCACTGGGTCGCCGTGTTGACGACGAGCAGCACCTTGCCCCGGTAGTCGGCGAGCTCGCGCGGGGTTCCGTCGATCGCGTTCGCGGTGAAGTCGTATGCAGTGGTCACGCGCCCATCCTAGGTACACGGCCCGAGCGCCGCAGGAGTCACCGATCCTGCACACACCTCCTGATCCCGTGAAAGCCCGGCGAGGCGGCGCCTGCGCGTCCTACGATGTCGCCACGGCGGTGGATGGGAAGCCATCCAGCAGGGACGCCGGGACGAGGGAGTCGTCATGAAGTCGTTCGCCTGTGGGGACGTCGTCCCCGGGTGCACCGCCCGGTGGGAGGAGCCGTCCGACGAGGCCGTCCTCGCGCGCGTCGCCCACCACGCCGCCCAGGTCCACGGCCTGGTGGAGGTCCCGGCCGAGCTGGTCGCGGCCGTCCGGGCCTCGATCCGCACCACACCAGCGCCGGTCTGATGTCCGTCGCACCCTGGGTCGTCTCGACGCCCCAGCGGATCGATGCCGACGTCGCCTTCAGTCCGATCCTCGACCTCGCGCGCGGCGTGGTGGCCGGCTACCAGACGGTGGCCTCCCCCGTCGGGGCACGCCGGTCGCAGGACGTCGTCGACGACCCGTGCTCGATCATGACCGCCGCTCTCGCCACCGCGGCGACGTTGCCGCCCGACACCTTCCTGACCGTCCCCCTGGGGCTGGGCGACGAGGGCCCCGGCGACCTCGACGACCCGGCGCTGATGTCGGTCCTGAAGGCGCACGGCGACCTCTCCGGCGTGGTGCTGGACCTGCGCGACGTCCCCGAGGACGTGGGCCCCGCACCGACGGGCCGGCTCGAGGTCCTGCGCGAGGCGGGCGCCAGCGTGGCACTCGGTGGCGAGCAGGCGGCCCAGCCCACGCTGCGCAACATCATCCGTCTGCGCCCCTCGATCGTCCGGCTCGGCCGTGCCTGGGTCGAGGGGATCGAGCACAGCGCGGAGAAGCGCGACGCGATCGAGGTGACGGGCACGATGGCCGCCCAGCTGGACGCCTGGGTGCTCGCCGAGGGGGTCAGCACGGCCGCAGAGCTCCGCACGCTCTCCGAGCTCGGGGTCCCCCTGGCGCAGGGCCCGCTCGTCGGCCCGGCCCGACCGGTGTGGCAGAACGCCGCGCCCCAGGCTCACCGTGCCCTGCCCCGGGACCGGGCGCCGGCCGTGGACGGCGTGCTTCGTCACCTGCTCCGCCGCGCGTACACGACCGACGACGTCGGCTCGGCCCGCTCGGTGCTGGCCGAGACGGTCGGCTTCGAGGTCGTCGTCGCCGTCGACGAGCACCGGCGTCCGCACACGGTCCTCGTCAAGGACGACCACGGACGGTGGCAGTCCAACGACGTGCTGGCCGTGCACGTGGACACCCCCCTCTGCGACGCCGTCGCCCGGGCGATGTCACGCCCGCGCAGCACCCGGTTCGGGCCGCTGGCGTGCACCGACTCCGCAGGCGGGTTCCTCGGCGTCCTCCACCTGGAGGACCTCATGGCCCACCTGGCCGGCCAGGCCTGAG
>NZ_JANLGG010000036.1:0-29740 GCF_024655735.1 Aeromicrobium sp. 50.2.37 | reverse complement strand
TTGCTGGCGGCCCGGCGTCGTTCGGTCGTCCTCGTCTGGCTCGGGGTCGGAGCGGCCGTGGCCGCGGGTGCCGACGCCGCCCTCGCGCGGCTCGTGCGCGACCGCGCGGTCTCCGACGCCGGCGCGAGCGGCCTGCAGGCCGACCTGTTCCGTGCCCTGGCCGACGTCGGCGTCACGTCGTTCGACGGGTGGCTCGTCTGGACCGCCCTGGGCGGGGCGGTGGCGGTCGTGCTCGGCGTGGTCGGCGCGCTCGTGGGGCGACGCGCGTAGCGAACGGCCCCAGCGGCCGGCTCTAGCGTCGGGTCGCGTCGGTTCCCTGGTGCTGGCCCTTGAGCGCCGCCGGGATCTGCTTGGCGGTGGCGATCGTCTTCTGGGGGGCGCGGATCTTCTTCATGAGCCGCACACCCACGAGGACCAGGACGGCGGCGAGCAGCACGTAGGCGCCGGCCACGATCAGGAAGCACCACGCGGGGTGCAGACCGGTCATCGACAGCAGGAACGCGAAGGCGATCGAGACCAGGATGATCACCAGCAGACCGATGAACCCGGCAACGGCGAAGAGCGCCGCTCCCACGCCGCCGGCCTTCGCGCTGACCACGAGCTCGCTCTTGGCCAGGGCGATCTCGGACTGGACGAGCGCGGAGATGTCACGACTGGCGTCGGCGACGAGCCGACCGATCGTCGGCTCGTCCTGCTGCTCCGGCTGGATCGGTCGCACGGGCTCGCGATGACTCATGTCTGGAGCCTACCGGCGGTCGCCGGTGTGGCGCGCGGCCACCGTGGGGCCACGACGACCAGGGAGACGGGTCAGGCGCCGAGGAGGCGCAGGAGCACGCCCGTGAGGGAGGCCCCGGCGATCACCGAGGCAGCGAACACGATGTCGATGCGGGATGAGGAGTCCATGGCTCCAGCCTCCCCGGCCCGGATGAGGAACGGCTGAACGGAACCTGACCCTCTGCTGTCGATCGCCCGACGGACGCACGACGCCCCCGCGCCAGGCGGCGTGGGGGCGTCGTGCCGGGCGTGGACCGGGAGGTCAGTCCTCCTGGTTCTTGCTGTCGCCGATGCCGGCGGAGATCAGGTCCATCACCGAGGAATCGGCCAGCGTGGTGGCGTCGCCGACCTCGCGGTTCTCGGCGACGTCGCGCAGCAGGCGGCGCATGATCTTGCCCGACCGGGTCTTGGGCAGCTCGGGCACGACCATGATCTGGCGCGGCTTGGCGATCGGGCCGATCTCCTTGGCCACGTGGTTGCGCAGCTCGGCCACGACGTCCTCCCCGCCGTCACCGGCGGACTCGCGGAGGATGACGAACGCGCACACGGCCTGGCCGGTGGTCTCGTCGGCGGCGCCGACCACGGCCGCCTCGGCGACCTTGGGGTGCGAGACGAGCGCCGACTCGATCTCGGTGGTCGAGAGCCGGTGGCCCGAGACGTTCATGACGTCGTCGACCCGGCCGAGCAGCCAGATGGCGCCGTCGTCGTCCTTCTTGGCGCCGTCGCCGGCGAAGTAGTAGCCCTGGGCCTTGAACCGCGACCAGTAGGTCTCCTCGTAGCGGTCGTCGTCGCCCCAGATGGTGCGCAGCATCGACGGCCACGGCTCGGTGATCACCAGGTACCCGCCCTCGCCGTTGCCGACGGGGTTGCCGGCGTCGTCGACGACCTCGGCGGTGATGCCCGGGAACGCCGTCATCGCCGATCCCGGCTTCGCGGCGGTGATGCCGGGCAGGGGGGTGATCATGTGGGCGCCGGTCTCGGTCTGCCACCACGTGTCGACGATCGGGGTCTCCCCGGCGCCGATGGTGTCGCGGTACCAGACGTAGGCCTCGGGGTTGATCGACTCACCGACCGTGCCGAGGATCCGCAGGCTCGAGAGGTCGTGCTCGGCGGGGATCTGCTCGCCCCACTTCATGCACGTGCGGATCGCGGTGGGGGCGGTGTAGAAGAGCGAGACCTTCTTGTCGGCGATGATCTCCCACCAACGGCCCTTGTGCGGGGTGTCGGGGGTGCCCTCGTAGAGCACCTGCGTGGCGCCGTTCGCCGTCGGTCCGTACGTGATGTAGGAGTGTCCGGTGATCCAGCCGACGTCGGCGGTGCACCAGTACACGTCGTCGCTCTTGTGGTCGAACGTCGCCCAGAACGTGTACGCCGCCTGGGTCAGGTAGCCGGCCGACGTGTGCAGGATGCCCTTGGGCTTGCCCGTGGTGCCCGAGGTGTACATGACGAACAGCGGGTGCTCGCTGTCGAACTCGGTGAAGCGGTGGTCGGTGGACGACTCGTCCACGACCTCGTGCCACCACACGTCGACGTCGCCGTTCCACGGGACGTCCTCGCCGGTCCGGCGGACGACGAGCACGTTCTCGACGGGCGAGGCGTCGCCCAGCTTCGCCAGCGCGTCGTCGACGGCGGGCTTGAGCGCGGAGGCCTTGCCGCGGCGGTAGCCGCCGTCGGCGGTGATGACCAGCTTGGCCTCGCAGTCCTCGACCCGGCTCGCGAGCGCGTCGGAGGAGAAGCCGCCGAACACGACCGTGTGCACGGCACCCACGCGGGCCGAGGCGAGCATCGCGATGACGGCCTCGGGGATCATCGGCATGTAGATGGCGATCCGGTCGCCGGCCTCGATGCCGAGCTCCTCGATGGCGTTGGCAGCCTTGGAGACCTCGTCCTTGAGCTGGGCGTAGGTCAGGTCGCGCGTGTCGCCGGGCTCGCCGACGAAGTGCAGGGCCACCTTCTCGCCGTCGCCGTTCTCGACGTGGCGGTCGACGCAGTTGTACGCCACGTTGAGCTTCCCGCCCACGAACCACGTCGCGAAGGGCGGGTTGCTCCAGTCGAGCACCTCCTCGAAGTCGGTGCCCCAGGTGAGACGGTGTGCGGCGTCGGCCCAGAAGCCGAGCCGGTCGGCCTCTGCGGTCTCGTACACGTCGGCCTTCACGTTGGCCTGCGCGGCCAGGTCGGCCGGCGGCTCGAAGACGCGGTCCTCACGGGACAGGTTGCTGATGCCGTGCTCGCTCACAAGGTTCTCCTCGATGAAGGGGGTACGTCTGCATGGTGGCTCAGGTGACAGGGTGCTTCAACTGCGGTTGCGCGGGGGTTGCCCTGCGCTGGTGCCGTCGTGCCGGTGTCGTCGTGATGGGGGTCGGGACGCCCCTGGACACGTCCCGACCCCCACCCTGGCGCGTGCGGGGGCCCGGCGCGAACCGGGCCCCCGCGACGTCACTTCTCGGCGCCCGCCCCGGTGAGGGACCGGACCTCGAGCTCGGCGAACCGCGCCTCGCTCTCGGTCTCCTTCGAGGTGACCGTGCCCAGCCAGCCCATGAAGAAGCCGAACGGGATCGAGACGATGCCGGGGTTCTGCAGCGGGAACCAGGAGAAGTCCACCGTCGTGAACAGCGCCGTCTCCGAGCCCGACACCACGGGGCTGAAGATGACCAGTCCCACCGCGGACACGAGTCCGCCGTAGATGCTCCACGTCGCCCCGCGGGTGTTGAACCGCTTCCAGAACAGGTTGTAGAGCAGGGCCGGCAGGTTCGCCGAGGCCGCGACCGCGAAGGCCAGCGCCACGAGGAAGGCGACGTTGAGCTTCTGGCCGGGGATGGCCAGGGCGATCGCGACGCCACCGATGAAGAAGGCCGCGATGCGCGCCACCTTCACCTCCTGCGCCCCCGTGACGTCACCCTTCTTGATGACATTGGCGTACAGGTCGTGCGCGACCGACGACGCCGACGTGAGCGTCAGGCCGGCGACCACCGCGAGGATCGTCGCGAAGGCGACGGCCGAGATGAGGGCCAGCAGGATCGCGCCACCGGTCGTGCCGGACCCACCCCCGACGGCTTCTGCGAGCAGCGGGGACGCCAGGTTGCCGCCGGACTCGACGATGCGGTCCTTGGCGTCGCCCGTGACGAGCGCCGCGGCACCGAAGCCGAGGACGAGCGTCAGCAGGTAGAAGGTGCCGATGATGCCGATCGCCCAGAGCACCGACACGCGGGCCTGCTTGGAGGTGGGCACCGTGTAGAAGCGCACCAGGATGTGCGGCAGGCCGGCCGTGCCGAGCACCAGCGCGATGCCGAGCGAGATGAAGTCGATCTTGCTCGTCAGGCTCACGCCGTACTTGAGGCCGGGCTCGAGGAACGCGCTGCCCTGGCCGCTGTTGTCGGCCGCCTGGCCGAGCAGGTCGGACAGGTTGAAGTTGAACTTCGCGAGCACGAGGGCGGAGATGAGGATCGTGCCGAACATCAGCAGCACGGCCTTGACGATCTGCACCCAGGTGGTGCCCTTCATGCCACCGAACACGACGTACACGATCATCAGCACGCCGACGCCGGCGATGGTGAAGTTCTTCGCCGCCGCGGAGTCGACGCCCAGCAGCAGTGCCACGAGGGCGCCCGCGCCGACCATCTGGGCCAGGAGGTAGAAGATCGACACGACGATCGTTGACGTGGCTGCGGCAGTACGGACGGGCCGCTGACGCATCCGGTAGGCGAGCTGGTCGGCCATGGTGAAGCGGCCGGAGTTGCGCAGCAGCTCGGCGATGAGCAGCAGCGCCACGAGCCAGGCGACGAGGAACCCGATGGAGTACAGGAAGCCGTCGTAGCCCGAGAGCGCGATGGCACCGGAGATGCCGAGGAACGAGGCGGCCGACATGTAGTCGCCGCCGATGGCGAAGCCGTTCTGCAGGCCGCTGAACGATCGGCCACCGGCGTAGTAGTCGGCGGCGGTCTTGGTGTTGCGGCTCGCCCAGAAGGTGATGCCGACGGTCAGCAGGACGACGAGGAGGAACAGCGTGGCCGTCAGGGCCTGGTGGCTCCCGGAGTCCGAGGAGGCGGCGGCGATCAAGGTCTGCGTGCTCACTGGCCGACCTCCTTGTCGAAGCCGACGAGCAGCTCGGCTGCGATCGGGTCCATCTCGCGGGCCGAGTACCGGGCGTACCACCAGGCGATGCCGAACGTGGTGGCGAACTGCAGCAGGCCGAACAGCAGGGCGATGTTGATGTTGCCGAACACCTTGGTGCCCATGAGGCCGGGCGCCCAGTTCGAGCACACGACGTAGAGCAGGTACCAGAGCATGAACGTCACCGTCATCGGGACGACGAACCTCAGGTACCGGCGCCGGAGCTCTGCGAACTCCGGCGTGGAATGGATGCGCTCGTAGGCCGCGTGGACCTCGGGCGTGATCTTCTCAGCCACGGGTGGCACCTCGTCTTCTGCGTGGGGTGGATGTCTGACCGGAGGGAGCCGTCGCCGGTGTGACGTGGGTCCCACGGAGCGACGCTAGGGAGGGCGTGGGTCTGTGCGCCAGGTCACAAGGGCCGTCGTGCGGTCGGTGCCACGAGGGCTGCGGTGCGCGGCGCGAGCGGTGCGACGAGCGGCGGTTCGCGCGCGACGAGCGGTGCGGTGCGCTGTGCCCGTCACCGATGGGGGTGAGGTCAGCGCTGGACGTCGATGCGCTCGGGGGTGTGCAGGCGCACCATGGTGCGGGCGACGGTGCTCGGGACGCGGTCGCGCGTGAGCAGCGAGACGCCGATCATGAGGCCGAAGCCGACGGGGACGCTCCACATGGCCGGCTGTGCGGCGAGGGTTCCCACCCAGCCGTCGGGACGGGCGGAGATGGCGACCACGGTGCCGAGCAGGGCGCTGAGGCCCCCGCCGGCCATGCCGGCCAGGGCGCCCGGCGCCGTGAGCCCGCGCCACCAGATCCCGAGCACGAGCAGGGGGCAGAACGTCGAGGCGGCCAGGGCGAAGGCGAAGGTCACCGAGCTCGCGACGGGGATCGGCTCGGCCACGAGGGCGAGACCGAGGGGCACGAGCACGCACACGGCCGCCGCGAGGCGCAGCGACGTGATGGGCGAGACCCGCCCGGCCAGCGGGCCGGCCGACGCGAGGCTCTGGCCCACGACGCCGGCGATCGCCATGGTCAGCCCCGACGAGGTGGAGAGGAACGCGGCGAACGCCCCCGCGGTCACGAGGGCCGACAGCACCTCGCCGAGACCACCGCCGAGCACCCGCCCGGGCAGCTCGAGCACGACGGTGTCCGCACGTCCCGAGGTCACCAGGTCCGACGCGTACACCCGGCCGAGGACCCCGTAGACGGTCGGCAGCAGGTAGAAGCCACCGATCAGCGCCAGCACGATGAGCGTCGTGCGACGCGCCGCGTGCCCGTCGGGGTTCGTGTAGAAGCGGACCACCACGTGCGGCAGGCCCATCGTGCCGAGGAACGTCGCGATCATCACCGAGTAGGTCGTGTAGAGGCCTTGGGCGTCGGTGGTGCTCCACGGCTCGAACCAGGCCTCGGGCGCGACCGGGGACGGGGCGCCGTCGAGGGCCCACGCGCGGAGCAGGAAGACGGCGGGGACCAGGAGCGCCGTCAGCTTGAGCCAGTACTGGAAGGCCTGCACGAAGGTGATGCTCCGCATGCCGCCGGCCACGACGTTGACCACGACGATCGTCGCGACCAGGGCCATCCCCAGCCAGCCGGGTGCGCCGCTGACGGTCCGCAGCGTCAGTCCGGCGCCCTGGAACTGTGGCATCAGGTACAGCCAGCCCACGCCGACCACGAGGAGGGTGGCGGCCCGACGCACCGCCACCGACTGCAGTCGGACCTGGGCGAAGTCCGGGATCGTGTACGCACCGGAGCGGCGCAGCGGTGCGGCGACGAGCACGAGCAGCAGCAGGTACCCCGCGGTCCAGCCGATCGGGTACCAGAGCACGTCGGGCCCCGAGGCGAGCACGAGCCCGGCGACCCCGAGGAACGAGGCGGCCGACAGGTACTCACCCCCGATCGCGGAGCTGTTGAGGGCCGGCGACACCGAGCGCGACGCCACGTAGAAGTCGCTTGTGGTGCGGCTCACCCGCAGGCCGAAGGCCCCGATGCCGAGCGTGGCGATCGACACCAGTGCCACGGCGGCGACGGCGTAGGACGTGTTCACCGGTGCTCGGCCGCCTCGACGAGGGTGGCGAAGTCGGCCTCCGCCCGCTCGGCGCGCCGCACGTACACCCAGCCGACGAGCAGCAGCGCGGGGTAGACGAGCACGCCGAGGACGATCCACGGCAGCGGCACCGGTCCCAGCTGGGTGCGAGCGAGTCCCGGCAGGAGCGTGAAGGCGAGCGGCAGCGACCCGACGCCCACGGCCAGCAGCGTGACGACGGCCAGTGCCGAGCGCAGCTGGGTGCGCACGAGCGAGCGGATGTACACCTCGCCGACTCCGGTCTCCTCGTCGATCTCCTCCCGGGCGCTGCGGCGCACGTGGGCCGGGGCCGCCGCGAGGGGGCTCGTGACCCGCACCCGGCCCGACGAGGGGGGCTGCTCGGGCGTCGCGTCCACGTCAGCGGCTCCGGTCGTGGATCCGGTCGCGCAGGAGCGGGGTGTGACGGCGCGAGACCTGCAGCTCGGTGAGCTCGTCGCCGCGGGGCACGACCACGCTGCAGCGGCCGGCCTGCATGCGGACCTCGCGGACGTGGGCGAGGTTCACGGCGATGCTGCGGTGGATGCGCACGAAGCCGGCGTGGGACCAGTCCTCCACGAGACCGGTGAGGGGGGTGCGCAGCAGGTGGCCGTGGCCGTCGGCGGTGTGCAGGCGCACGTAGTCGCCCTGCGCCTCGACGTGGGTGATGGTCGAGCGCCGCACGAAGCGGGTGACGCCGCCGAGCTCGACGGGGATCGTCTCGTCGGTCTCGGGCACGGCCTCGCCGACGTCGACCGCGCGCCGGATGCTCTCGCGCAGACGCTCCTCGCGGATGGGCTTGAGCAGGTAGTCCACCGCGCCGAGCTCGAAGGCGTCGACCGCGTGGTTGTCGTGCGCCGTGACGAACACGATCCGCGGTGGCGTGCGGAACTGCCCGACGATGCGGGCCACGTCGATGCCGGACAGGCCGGGCATCGCGACGTCGAGGAACGCGAGGTCGATCCGGTCGGCCTCGAGCTTGCGCAGGGCCTCGGCCCCGGAGTGGGCCGTCTCGACGACGCCGACTCTGTCGTCGCGCCCGAGCAGGTAGACGAGCTCGTCGAGCACGGGCTGCTCGTCGTCGACGACGAGCGCGCGCAGGCCCGGGGCGGGCTCGGCGTGGCGCGTGCCGGCGACGTCGTCCATCCGGGGAGTGTAGAGCGACATCACGTCCGCGCGTCGGGCGAGAACTTCGGGATCCGCAGCGAGACCTTCGTGCCGAGGCCGGGGGCGGTCTCGACGACGATCCCGTGGTCGTTGCCGTAGACGGCGCGCAGGCGCTGGTCGACGTTGGCCAGCCCGATCGACCCGCCGCTCGCCCGACCGGCGAGGGCCTCGCGCACCACCTCGGGGTCGCTGCCCACGCCGTCGTCCTCGATCTCGATGAGGCAGGCGGTGCCGACGTCGCGCGCGACGACGGTGATGTGGCCGGGGCCGTCCTTCGGCTCGATCCCGTGGCGCACCGCGTTCTCCACGAGGGGCTGCACCGCCAGGAACGGCAGGGCGACGTTGAGCACCTCCGGCGCCACGCTCGACGTCACGCGCAGGCGGTCCCCGAAGCGGGCGTTCTCCAGCGCCAGGTAGCGCTCGATCGACAGCAGCTCGTCGGCCAGCGTCGTGAAGTCGCCGTGGCGGCGGAAGGAGTAACGCGTGAAGTCCGCGAACTCCAGGAGCAGGCCGCGTGCCCGCTCGGGGTCGGTCCGCACGAAGGAGGCGATCGCGCCGAGCGAGTTGTAGATGAAGTGCGGCGAGATCTGGGCCCGCAGGGCGCGCAGCTCGGCCTCCATGAGTGCGGTCCGGGACGCGGCCAGCTCGCTCAGCTCGAGCTGGCTGGACATCCAGCGGGCCACCTCGGTGGTGGCTCGGACGATGCCGGCGGCGGGGTGGCTCGTGAGCACGACGAGGGTGCCGACGACCAGCTCGTCGACCACGAGCGGCGCGACCACCGCGCGGTCGGAGGCCTGGGTGCGACCCTCGGCCAGGACCGCCTCCACGAGAGGCGCGGCCAGGGCGTGGTCGCCCTCGCCGGAGGAGGCGAGCACGCCGGTGCCGTCCGTCAGTGCGGCGGGTGCTCCGCCCAGCAGGGCCCGGACGTGGGGCAGGGCGCCGGCGGCGCCGTCGGCGTCCAGCCCGGCCCGCAGGGCCGGAGCAGCCAGCGAGGCGGTGTGCAGGGTGGCGTAGGTCGCGAGGTCGTCGGGCCCGCCGAGGGCGGCGTCCGGGCGGCGGGACCGGACCCAGACGAGCCCCACGAGCGTCGTCACGACCACGCCGACGACGGCACCGAGCAGCGCATCCATCCCAGGACCGTAACGCCTGGGTCGCGCAGTGGCGGCCGGTCGCGGTCGGGGCTGCGTCGCTGTGGCGGGGCTGTGTTGCTGCGGCTGGGTCTCGGCGTCGGGGTGCGCTGGTGCGGGTGGGTCCCGTGGCGGCCTCCGAAAGGCCTCGACGGAGCGGGAGCGTCGGGCTCAGCCGAGCTCCCCGGCTCCCGCTCCGCGTTTCGAAGGGTTTTCGACGATTCTGCGCGCTTGGATCGTCGATAACCCTTCACGACGCGCGGATCGGACAGTTCCGGGGCATGCAGCCCCCTCCGACCGCCCCGGAAGTGTCCGAAACGGGCGCCGCGGCCCGGGAGCCCCGCCAATGCGCCGACCTCGAGCCCAGCCAAGCTCTCCGGCCCCGCCCCGTGTTTCGAAGGGTTGTCGACGATTCGGGGCACGGGAATCGTCGATATCCCTTCACAACGCAGGGTTTGGGCGGCGCCGTCAGTCGCCGAGGCCGCGCGCGGCGAGGGCGTCGCCGACGTCGTGGGCGTGGGCGACCGTGCGCACGGCGAACGGTGCGAGGGTGGCGCGTGGGCTGCGCTCGAGGCCCCGCGCCTTGGCGGCCTCACGGGTCTCGTCGAAGAGCGTCATGACGGTGGGGATGGACGAGATCGCGAGCGAGAAGGCGAGCGCGACGCGTTCGGGGTCGACCCGGAGGGGACGCAGCACGCCCGCGATGCGCACGATCGCGTCGAGCAGGTCGTCGGTGGCGGTCGTCGCGGTGAAGGTCGTGGCGAGCACGACGAGGGTCAGGGTCGTCGCCACGATCTCCACGGCCACCGGCCAGCCCCGCTGCCACGTCTGGAAGGCCGCCAGGACGGCCAGCACCACGAGGAGCGGCCGGACCCCCAGGGCCAGCGAGCGCCACGGGACCCCGGCGTGCACGGCCACGCCGGTCGCGAGGCCGAGCGCGACGACCGGCGGCCAGGGCCCGGGCAGGGCCACCACCAGCACGCCGACGACCACGACCCCGAGCAGCTTGCGACCGGTCGGGATCCGGTGCCAGATCGAGTCACCGGGCACGTGCAGCCCGAGGGGGAGGGCCCGCCTCATCGGCCCCGCCTCATCGACGGGCACTCTCGACGTAGTGCGCCACGGCAGTCTCCGGGTCGGCGTCGACGCTCACGCGCCCGTCCTCGACCACGAGTGCGCGGTCGCAGCGGCGCGCGAGGGCGAGGTCGTGCGTGACGAGGAGGAGCTGCTGGGGCATGGAGAGCAGGCGTTCCTCCACCGCGCGGGCGTTGCGCAGGTCGAGCAGGGTGGTCGGCTCGTCGGCGACCACGACGGACGGCTCGCAGGCGAGCACGCCGGCGAGGGCCAGCATCTGCTGCTGACCGCCCGAGAGCGCGTGGACCGACGTGTCGGCGTGGTCGCCCAGGCCGATGTCGGCGAGCACGGCGCGGGCGCGGGCCTCGCGCTCGCGCTTGTCGGGGACGTGGCGGCGCAACGACAGCGCCACGTCCTCGAGCACGGTCGGCATCACGAGCTGCGCGGACGGCTGCGTGAACACGAAGCCCACCCGGCGACGCACCGCCGGACCGTCGGTGGCCACGTCGAGCCCGTCGACGCGCACGGTCCCGGTCGACGCCGTGACCAGGCCGTTCACGAGGCGCGCGAGCGTGGACTTGCCCGAGCCGTTGGCGCCCACGACGACGACCCGCTGCTCGGTGAGGCACGCGCTGACGTCGCGCAGCAGCGTCACGTGACCGTCGGCGGTGGGGGCCGTGACGGTGACGTCGGTCAGCTCGATCCTCGCCATGGGGTCAGTCTCGTCCAGCCGTCACGGGGTCCTCGTGGGGGTCATCGGCGGGCGAGCAGCTGCGGGAACGCACGGTGCACGGCGGCGGCGACGACCGCGGCGACGGCCAGCTTCACGAGGTCGGCGGGCACGTAGACCGCGGCACCCTTGAGCGTGGTCCAGAGCGGGGTGTCGGCGTAGAGGGCGATGCCCAGGCCGCCGGCGAACCAGCAGATCGCCTCGCCGACCAGCCCCCCGACGGCGACGACGACGGCCGTCACGGCCACTCCGGCGGCCCGGGCGCGCTCGACCGCGAACCCGACCGCGAGGGCGACGAACGGGAACGACCACAGGTACCCGGCGGTGACGCCGACGAACGGGGCGAGTCCGGCCTGGCCACCGGCGAGCACCGGCAGGCCGATCGCCCCGAGTGCCAGGTAGAGCGCGATCGCCAGGAACCCGCGCCGCGCGCCGAGCACCGCACCGGCGAGGAACACGGCGAACAGCTGGAGGGTCACCGGCACGCCGTTGACGCCGAAGGGCAGGGCGGCCACCACGGCGCACACCGCGGTGAGGGCGGCGAAGACCGCCACGAGCGCGAGGTCGGTGGTGGTGAGGCGGCGGGAGCGCGGCGAGGTGGTGCTGGACGGGGAGGTGCTGGTGCTGGGCATCGTGCGTCCTTCGGCCGATGGGGGGCGGAGTGCAGGAGACTGAACAGCGTTCAGGTGAACGCCGTTCAGGTAGTGTGGCACATCGGCGACCCGACCGGGAGGAGACCGCCGTGGCGAACAGCCTCGACGACGTCGTGGCGGGGTCCCTGCGCGTGCTCGACTCCTACGGTCTGGAGTTCTGCACCATGCGCCGGGTGGCCGCCGAGCTCGGCGTGCAGCCCGGTGCGCTGTACCACCACGTGGCCGACAAGCAGACCCTCCTGGGCCTCATGGCCGACCGGATCGTGGCCGACGTGGAGGTCGACGCGGACCTCGCGGCCACGTCCGCCCGGCTGCGCGACGCGATGCTGGCCGTGCGCGACGGTGCCGAGGTGGTGGCCACCACGGCAGCATTCCGGCTCGGGGTCTTCGCGCTCGAGGAGGCGCTCGCCGCGCACAGCGACCGCGACGTCGCCCGCACCCTGCTGCTCTACGTCGTGGGGCACACCCAGGCCACCCAGCTGCACCGCCAGGCCGCCGCCGTCGGCATCGTCGAGCCCGATCCCGACCTCGACGCCTCCTTCGAGCGAGGGCTCGCGATCATCCTGCGCTGACGTCGGACCCCGCCCTGGCGCGAAGCGCAACGACGTCGCCGCGCGAAGCGCCCCGACGTCGCCGCGGCGTTGCTAGCCTGCGCCTGTGCGGATCGCCTTCCTGGGGAACGGGATGACGGGCTACCTCGACGCCCAGTACCGAGCCCTCCATGCCCTCGGCCACGACCTGCTCGTGGTGCAGCCCGGCTCGCCCGACGTGGCCGTGGGCGCCATGCGCGACACCGCGTTCGGCGACCTCGGCATCGGTGAGTACGCCGACCACCTGCTGTGGTCGAGCGAGCCATCGCCTGCCGAGCTGGTCGAGCGGGTGTCGCGCTTCGACCCGGACGCGGTGGTGATGAGCGCGTGGAACTTCTCGCGGTCCTACCGTGCGGTGATGCGAGCGGTCCCGTCGTCGGTCGTGCGCATCCTGGTGATGGACAACCTCTGGCGCGGGGCGCCGCGACAGTGGCTGGGTCGCGCGGTGAGCCGCTGGTACGTCGCCACGGTCGCCGACGCGGCCATGGTGCCCAGCGAGCGCTCCGAGGTCTACGCCCGGATGCTGGGCTTCGGCGCGGCCGACGTCATCCGAGGCTCGCTCACCGCCGACGACGCGATCTTCCACAGCGAGGAGCGGACGGCCGACGAGATCGGGTCCCGTCGCCGGTTCCTGTGGTGCGGACGCCTCGTCGACCACAAGGGCGTCGACGTCCTGGCCGCGGCCTACCGCCGGTACCGGGAGCTGGCCGACGATCCGTGGGGCCTCGACGTGGTCGGCATGGGTCCCCAGGCCGAGCTGCTCGACGGCCTGGACGGCGTGGTCAGGCACGGCTTCCTCGCGCCGCCGGAGGTGGCCGAGCTGATGCGTCGGTCCTCGTGCTTCGTGCTGCCCTCGCACATCGAGCCGTACGGCGTCGTCGTCCACGAGGCGGCGGCGTGCGGCCTGCCCGTGCTGACCACGGACTTCGCCGGTGCCGCGGCAGGGTTCGTGCAGGACGGTGCCAACGGCTGGGTGGTGCCCGCCGGCGACGTCGAGGCGTGGGCGCGGGCGATGCTGCGCACGAGCGCGCTCCCGCCGGAGCGGCTGGCGAGCTTCTCCGCCGTCAGTCGGTCGCTGGCGCGTCGGACGACCCCGGCCACGTGGGCCGCGAACCTCGCCGAGCAGGTGGAGCGCCGGCAGGCTGCCGGCGGAGGTCGGCTCAGCGTCCGGGCTTGATCCAGAGGGCGGTGTCCCACACGCCGTTGGTGGTCCAGAGACGGCGCCACCCCCGGGTGCGCTCCACGAGCTCGGCCCAGTGGGGCGTCGCGGGGCGGCTCACGTGCCACGGGGACCGGGTGGTCGAGGGCAGGTAGGTCTCGGCGTTGTCGAGCACCAGGAGGCCACCGGGGCGCAGGAGGCTGAGGCCGCGCAGCGCGCACCGGTCGCGGTACTCGCCGTCGACGAGGACGAGCCCCAGCGACTCCGGCTCGAGCTCGGGTGCCGCGCCGACGTAGGCCGCCTCGTGCTCGGGCGTCTCGTACCCCAGCTCGTCGAAGGGCACGAGATGCAGGTCGACGTTCTCGACGTGCTCGTCGCGCAACCTCGCCGAGAGGTCGTCGTGCCACGCCCGTGCCCCCTCGACCGAGGTCACGGAGGCGACGCGCGGCGCCAGCCACAGCGTGGTCCCGCCCGAGCCCCACTCCAGGGCGCGGTCGTCGGGCAGCAGCAGGTCGTCCAGCGCCGCGACGGCGTCGGCCGTGAGCCATGGGGGCTTGTCGGCGCCCGCGCGTCGAGCGGCCCAGCGCACGGCCAAGGAGTCGGTGACGGTGCGGGGGAGGGTCCGAGGTCGCAGCTGCAGCGTCGGGGGCACGTGACCCGGGCGGCCCCCCGCCCACGCGGGGTGGCGGCGTCTCCAGATCGACGTGGCCAGCGCCGACGTGAGTCTTCCGGGCGGCATGGCAGGAGGATAGGACAGCGTCGGCACGGGGTCAGCGGACGGCCTCGACGGCCATCTGGGCCCCGCCCTCCTCGACCCGGTTGTCCAGGCCGTCCAGCTCGGGGTGGACGCTGCGTCCGAGGTCGGCACGGGCGACGGACGTGAACCCGGCACGGGTCAGCTCCGCGGAGAGCGTCTCGGCGTCGTAGACGTAGCCCTCGTGGTGACCGAACGACGCGATCGGGATGCGTACCCAGTCCAGGGGGTGCTCGACCGTCAGGCCCATGTCCTCGTACACGCGTGCCTCGGCGTGGCCGCACGGCGACGTGCCGGCGAGGTAGCGGTCGACGTGCGCGCGCAGGTCGGGCGTGACGAACCTGATCACCCCGCCCGGCCGCAGGCACCGGTGCGCCTCGGCCATGAGGGCACGACCGGCCGCGAGCGGCAGGTGCTCGATGACGTTGTCGGAGTACACGTGCGACAGCGCGCCGTCCTCGATCGGCCACGGCGCGGTGGCGTCGAGGTAGAGGCGCGTGACGGCGTTGACGTTCGTGACGACCCAGCCCGGACGGGGCTCGATGCCGCCGATCTCGAGCTTGAAGGGTCGCGGAGCCGCGGCCAGCGCTCGGGTGGCCCGCGCTCGCGCGACGGGGGTGTTGACGGTCATCACGGCGGGACGGACCACGGAACGGACTCGAGGGTGCACGGACGTCTTCCTAGCGATCGTGGGAGGTGAGGACGAAGAGGCCGTCGACCTGGAGCAGACGACCGTCCTGGTCGGAGAAGCCGGGGTCGAGCTGCTGCAACCGGTAGCCCGCGGCCTGCAGGTCGCGCACGAGCTCGTCGTGGAGGCGCTGGCCCGCGTAGAGCTCGACGAACGAGAGCTCGAGCTGGATCGCGGCGAACCGTCCGACGAGGTCGCCCGCGCCCTGCAGCACCTCGTCCTCGAAGCCCTGGGTGTCGATCTTCAGGAGGCTGCGCTCGGGGACGATCCCGTGCTCCTGCACGAGGAGGGCCACGGTCGTGACGTCGACGGGCTCGCTGGCCACGTAGTCCGACCCGGGTGCCGCGGTGCGGTGGGCGTCGGTCATCGGTCGGATCGAGGAGGAGAAGGAGTTGGCCGAGACGTTGATGGTGAGGCTGCCGGGCGCGGCGCCGACGGCAGCGTGGTGGACCGTCCAGCGCGGGTCCTTGGCGGCGCGCGCGGCGAGCTCGGCGTAGGCACCGCTCAGCGGCTCGTAGCCGTGGATCGTCCCGGCGTAGCCGGCGCTGCGCAGCAGGGTCGAGAACTGGCCGACGTTGGAGCCGACGTCGACGACCGTGTCGATCCCGCGCGAGCGCAGCGTGGCGGCCAGCCGGGACGCGTACGAGCCGCGGCCGATTTCGAGGTCGGCCCGCTGCAGCGCACGCCGCAGCGCGAGCTTGGCGGTCTCACGCACACGGTTGGTCAACGTCTGGTCGGACACGGGGCTCCCTCGCGGTTCGGCACCCATTCAACCTCGTCGGCTGGTCGAGGTTACGGGTCGCCGCGCGGGCGGGCGGGGACGGTGTGCCGACCCGTCAGGACCGGACGAAGATCCCGTCGGCCTGGAGCACGGCGCCGCCGGGGTCGGAGAACCCGGACTCGAGGGCCGCCAGCACGAAGCCGTGCGCGTAGGCGAAGGAGACGGCCTCGTCCACGAGCATCCCGCCCGCGTACAGGGGGACGAAGGAGAGCTCGAGCTGCAGTCCGACGGCGCGCTCGAGGGCCTGCGTCCCGCCGTCGAGGACCTCGCGCTCGAAGCCCTGGGTGTCGAGCTTCAGGAACGGACGCCGGGCCGGGTCGTCGGCCAGCTCGTCGTCGAGCCGGGCGACCGTGATGGTCTCGGTGGCGACGTAGCCGACCTGGGGTGCCGCGGCCACGTGCCGGTCGTCCATGGGCAGCAGGGAGCTGCTGTCGCTGTTGGACGCGACGTTGATCTCGGCCTGACCGGGCGTCGAGCCGAGGGCGCGGGGGCGGACCTCCCACGCGGCGTCGGGCGCCGACGTCGCGGCGAGGTCGGCGAACGCGGCGGCGAGAGGCTCGAACGACACGATCCGTCCGGCGTAGCCGAAGGAGCGGATCTCCTGGGCGAATCCTCCGCGCGCGGCGCCGACGTCGACGACGAGGTCGACGCCGAGGGCGTCGAGGAGTCGTTGACGGCGGGCCCCCGGGTGTCGGCGCAGGGCGAGCCCTCGGCGCGCCAGGCCGTGGACGGCGGTGTTCCTCAACCAGGACATCGTCACTCCTCTCGGAACCGGCGACCGGTCCCGGGGACGAATGTAGTCTTGGCGCGCCACCGGACGACGACAGGAGCGCGCATGGCGGACCGCACGGCGACGCTCGTCGTGGATCCGGACCACACGGGGCACCACTTCCAGTCGGTCTCGTTCGTCGTCGAGGAGGCCGCTCGATCGGGTCCCGTCGTGCTCCTCACGTCGCGCGGTGCCGCCGAGACCGAGGAGTTCGTGGCCCACCTGGGTGCGCAGAGCCGCGCGGGTGAGCTCGAGGTGGTCGAGGTGCTCGACGGAGTCCTCCCGCCCACCCGGTCGGTGGCCCTGGCCGTGGCCGAGCTGTGCCGGGCACGGTCCGACGTCGGGCACGTGCTCGTCATGGACGGTGACCAGCCGCTCAAGCGGTGGTGGCTCCACGCGCCGGCTGCGTTGCGCGCGTTACCGCGACGACCGCGGGTGACCTTCATGCTCACCCGCTACCCGGCCCGGCTCGCCCTGACCGACGTGACGGGGTGGCGGCTGCGGGTCCCGAAGGCGACTCTGGCGCTGCTCGCGATGGCGCGAGGCTGCCTGCACCGTGTCGTCGGCTTCTCCGGACGTGACGACCTGGGCACCGGTGTGGTGGTCCGCCGCATCGGAGATCCCAACGACGGCACGGCCCACGCCTCGGACCGGGCACGGTGGCGGGCCGAGCTCGACCTGCCCGCCGACACCCCTCTCGTGGGCGTCTTCGGGTTCGTGAGCGAGCGCCGCAACGCGCCGATGATCCTGGACGCCATCGTGGCCGAGGGCCTCGACGCGGTGCTGGTGGTCGCCGGCGCCCTCACGCCCGAGGTCCGAGCCTGGGTCGACGGGCTCGACCCGCAGCACCGCGGGCGGCTCCTCGTCCGGGACGCCTACCTCGATAACCCCACGCTCGACCGCTACATCGCCGCGATGGACGCGATCCCGCTGCTGCTCACCAACAACGGGCCGAGCGGCATCATGGGCAAGGCCGAGTCCGCCGGGGTCCCCGTGGTCACCGCCGGGTCGGTCGTGCGGGCCCGCGAGGCCCGGGCGCTGGGTGCAGGGGTGGCGTGCGACCTGGACGTCGGGTCGGTCGGACGTGCCCTGCGGACCGTGCTCGCGCCGGGCTACCGCGTGACGACGCGCGAAAGCGACCTCGTCACGCCCGGACGCTACGCCCGCGCGATGCTCGGCATCTCTGAGCAGTCGGGGCCGTCGGGGCCGTCGGGCGAGCCCGCGTGACCACCGCGCAGGAGACCGGACGCTGGGGCGAGCGGATCGCCTGGCTCGCCGTCGTCAGTGGCGGCTTCGTGGTCCAGCTGCTCATGACCGTCAGCGGCATCATCTCCGCGCGGCTTCTCGGCGTGGAGGGGCGCGGTGAGGTGGCCCTGGTCGTCGCGCTGTCCGGGACCGGAGCCGCCCTGACCCTCGGTGGGAGCCTGCCCAACGTCGTGATCAAGCGGCTCGCCGACCGGGGCGTCACCGCGCGCGACGGCATCGGTCACCTCGCGTCGCGGTGGTCGGTGCTGGCGGTGGTCTGCGCGGTGCCCTTCGGCGTCGTCTTCGTCCTCGCCCACGGTGGGCTCTCGGCGTCGAGCACGTGGTGGTTGGGCCTGGCGGTCGTCCTGCTCGCGCTCGAGAACATGGCGTTCCGCATCGTCACGTCGGCCCTGCTCGGTGAGGGCTCCTCGATGGCCCGGGTGGCCGTCGCGACCCTGCTCCCGCAGACCTTCGTCACGTTCGCGCTGGTGGTGGTCCTGCTGGTCACCGACAGCGCCACGGCCCTCGGGGTGTGCCTCGTGATGGTGGGCTCGTTCGCGCTCGGCCTCGCGGTCGGGGTGCGACTGCTCGCGCCTCGACGCGGAGGTGAGCCGCTCGAGGAGTCCGACCTGTGGCGCCTGGCCCGGTCCACCTACGTGGGCACCCTGGGACCGATCGACGGCCTCGGCCTCGACCGCATCCTCGTGGGCGCGGTCGCGGGCACGGTGTCGCTCGGTCTCTACGCCACGGCGGGCGCCCTCGCCTCGCTCGCGGCCATGCTGGGCTCCGGCATCGCCGTGGTGCTCCTGCCCCGCTTCTCGGCGGCCCAGGCCGCAGCCGGCGGTGACGGCCGGCTCGTGCGCCGCAGCCTGGTCCTCTGCGTGGGCGTGCTCGTGCCCATCGTCGTCGTGGTGGCCGTGCTCGCCGAGCCCGTCATCGAGATCGCCTTCGGCCCCGCGTTCCTCGACGCCGTGCCGATCGCCCACTGGCTCGTCCCCGCGATGGGCCTGCTGGGCCTGCGCCGCGTGCTCATCGCGATCCTCCAGGGACGGGAGCGCGGCGGCGTGGCGTCGCGCATCGAGTTCGCCCTGACCCCCGTCATGGTCGTCGGCGTGGTGCTGGCGGCGGGGTCGGACTCGGCGACCGCGGTGGCGATCGTGCTGCTGGGCGTGGCGGTCGTCAGCGTGTCGCTGCTGTCGGTCGCGGTTTGGCGCACAACGCCCCGAAGCCGGCCTCCGGTGCCCTAGGCTGACGCTCGATGGTCACCGAATCCGGGGTCGCCTCGTCGCCCGACCACCTCAGCTTCTCCCAGCTCGTCTTCTCCGACTACGAGCGCTACCGCCCGGGAGCGCGGGCCTCGTGGCCCGCCGTGATCGTGCGTCTGCCCTCGCTGCCCGGCCTGCTCGCGAGCCTGATCCTGCGCAGCCAGCAGTGCCTGTACCGCGCGGGCCGTCGCCGGCTCGCCGACCAGCTGCGCACCCTCGCCAACGTGCTCATCGGCGCCGACCTCGGTGCCGGGATGACCGTCGGGCCGGGCTTCATGATGGCCCACCCCGTGGGCACCACCATCGGCTTCGGACTGGTCATCGGCCGTGACGTGACGTTCGCCGGCGGCGTCACCTGCGCAGCCCGCTATTACGACGAGCGGGGCGCCGACAACCAGGAGTTCGCCACGATCGGCGACGGAGCGGTCATCGGTGCCAACGCCGTGCTCGTCGGCGGAGTCACGATCGGGCGTCGGGCCATGGTCGGGGCCAACTCCGTGGTGCTGTCCGACGTCCCCGACGGCGCCGTCGTCATGGGGTCCCCGGCCCGCCGGGTCGGATCACGCGACGTCACGGAGGCAGCCTCATGAGCCAGGGACCCACCTACGAGCCGGCCGCGCACTACGACCACGTCACGGCCGCGTGGCAGCTCCTGCTGGGCGACGAGCTGCACTACGGCGTGTTCGACGACGGTGACGAGCCGCTCGACGTGGCCACCGCGGCGCTCACCCGCCGCATGGTCGAGGCCGCGCGCCTCCCGGAGGCCGCCGCCTCCGGCGCGACGCTGCGCCTGCTCGACGTCGGCTGCGGCTCGGGCGGGCCTGCGCGCGCCCTCGCGACCGGCTTCGGGGTCGAGGTCGTGGGCATCACCACGAGCGCGGTCGGCGTGGAGACGGCACGGCAGCGCGCCGCCGACCTGGGCGTCGAGGGCGTGAGCTTCGAGCAGCGCGACGGCACCGACAACGAGTTCCCCGACGCGTCGTTCGACGTGGCCTGGGCGCTGGAGTCGGCGCACCTGATGCGTGATCGTCCTGCGCTGCTGTCCGAGTGCGCCCGGGTGGTCCGACCCGGCGGTCGGGTCGTCCTGTGCGACCTGCTGCGGCACCGCGAGATCCCCTTCGCCGAGGTCCGCGCACGCCGTGAGGACTTCGCGACCCTGCGCGCGGCCTTCGGTGACGCCCACTTCGAGCCGCTCGACTACTACGCCGACGCCCTGGCGGCGCTCGGCCTCGAGGTGGAGGTGGCCGACGACCTCACGCAGCACACCCTGCCGACGTTCGACCGGTGGCGCGCCAACGCCGCCACCCACCGCGACGCGGTGGTCGAGCTCATCGGCCAGGAGGGCCACGAGGCCTTCGTGCGCTCGTGCGACGTGCTCGAGGAGCTCTGGCGCGACGGCACCTTCGGCTACGGGATCGTGGCCGCCCGCCGACCCGACTGACTCCGCACGTGACGCCCGCCCGGTCACGTCGTTGTGCACGGCGTGGCGGACCAGCCACCTTCCCCGAGACGCAGGAGACAGCATGAGCACCGCGCCCGCCGACGTCGAACGCACGGTCGTCGCGTTCCTCACGAGCCTCGACAAGCTGCCCGAGGGCTTCGACGCCACGACGCCGCTGTACGTCGGGGGTGCGGACCTGGACTCGCTCGAGACCGCGGAGCTCTCGGCCACGCTCGAGGACGAGCACGGCAGCGACCCCTACTCCGCGGGTGACATGCCGCAGACGCTCGCGGACATCCAGGCGTTCTACGCCTCGGTCGCCGGCGCCTCCTAGACCGTCGTGCACGAGCTGCTGCGCCGGGTCGTCGACGTCGACCCCGACCGGGTGGCCGTCGTGACCCACGACGGCTCGTGGACGTACGCGCAGGTCCTCGAGGCAGCCGAGCGTGCAGCATCGGCACTGACCGGCCTCGCCGGCGACGCGCAGGGCGGCCGCCGGATCGGCGTCGTCGACTTCGAGGCGGCCGACGTCCTGCCGCTGCTCGCGGCCGCCTCGCTGGTGGGGGCCGAGGTCTGCCTCTACCCGCCCGTGGAGCCGGACGAGGTCGCCGACCTGGCACGTCGGCTCGACCACGACGTGCTCGTGACCGACCGCGACGACCTCGGCGGTGCCGCCGCCACCGTGCTCGACGTCCGCGACCTGCTCGGCGACGACTCCCGCGGCCCCGTCGCCGAGACCGTCGCGGCGGGAGGGGCGCGCCCCCACCTCGTCCTCACCACCGGCACCACGGGAGCGCCGCGGGGCGTGCGGCACGACTGGGAGCGGCTGCTGCGCGGGGTCCGTCGGGTCGGACCGGCCCCCGAGCAGCGCTGGCTGCTGGCGTACGGGCTGCACCAGTTCGCCGGGCTGCAGGTGCTGCTGCACGTGCTCGCCGCGGGCGCCACGCTCGTGGCCCCCGCCCCCCGCCGCCCTCGCGAGGGGTTGGCCGCCATGCGCGCGCTCGGCGTCACCCACGCCAGCGCCACCCCCACCTACTGGCGCTTCCTGCTGGCCGAGGCGCGGGGTGACGGTCTCGGTCTCCCGCCGCTCGAGCAGGTCACGATGGGCGGGGAGGCGATCCCCGGTCCGCTGCTCGGCGACGTGCGCGCCGCCTTCCCGTCGGCCTCGGTGTCGCAGGTCTACGCGGCGTCGGAGTTCGGGTCCACCGGGTCGCAGCGCGACGACCGCCCCGGCCTCTCGACCGACGTCCTCGATCGCGGCGACGACGCCGACGTCGACCTGCGGATCGTCGACGGCGAGCTGTGGATCCGGTCGCGCACCGGCATGCTCGGCTACCACGGCGACGAGCCGGTCGATCCCGACGCGTGGCGCCCCACCGGGGACCTCGTCGAGGTCGTCGACGACCGCATCCTCTTCCGCGGCCGGTCCTCGGAGGTGATCAACGTCGGCGGGGTCAAGGTCCACCCGCTGCCGATCGAGGAGCGCGTCGGCGCGGTGCCCGGCGTCGACGTCGCCCGCGTGTTCGCCCGCCCCAACCCCATGACCGGGTCGGTCGTGGCGCTCGAGGTCGTGGCCGCACCAGGACACGACCACGACGCCCTCAAGGCGAGCCTCAAGGCCGCCTGCTCCGACCTCCCCCCAGCCGCCCGCCCCCGCAGCATCCGCTTCGTCGACGACGTCGCGACCGCCGGCGGGAAGATCGTCAGGAGACAGCAGTGACCAGTCCCGAGCAGACCGAGCCGAGTGAGCCGACCGAGCCGACCGGGCAGACCGGGGGACGCGTCGTCATCGTCACCGGCGGCAGCCGTGGTCTGGGTGCCGGCATCGTCCGGTCCTACCTCGCCGAGGGCGACCTGGTGGCCACCTGCTCGCGCAGCCGCACCGACGAGGTCGACGCGTGGGAGTCCGACCCGGCCACGGCCGACCGCTTCCTCTTCCAGCCCGCCGACCTGTCCCGGGTGGAGGACGCCGAGGCGTTCGTGAAGTCCGTGATCGACCGGTGGGGGCGGGTCGACGTGCTCATCAACAACGCCGGCGTGGCCCGTGACGGGATCCTGGCGCTGTTCTCCGACGACGACGTCGACACCGTGGTCGACCTCAACATCAAGGGCACCGTCTACATGACCCGCCTGGTGAGCCGCCGCATGCTCGCACGGCGCAGCGGCCACATCGTCAACATCTCGTCCATCGTCGGCCTGTCGGGCTACCGGGGTCTCGCCGTGTACAGCGCGTCGAAGGCGGCGCTCGACGGCATGACCCGTGCCCTCGCCCGCGAGCTCGGCTCGCGAGGGATCGTGGTCAACGGCATCGCCCCCGGCTACCTGCGCACCGAGATGAGCCACGGGCTCGACGAGGGCCAGCTGGTCCAGATCGAGCGGCGCACCCCGGCCGGTCGCCTCGGCGACCCCGAGGACATCGCCCGCGTGTGCCGGTTCCTGACCGACCCCGCGAACACCTACCTCACCGGACAGGTCCTGGTCGTCGACGGTGGTCTGACGGCGTGACCACCTCGGACCCGTCGGGGACGGACGGCGCGGCAGCGCTCCCGCTGCCGGTCCGCGTGCTCGTCAAGGGTGCGTCGACCGTCAACTGGATCTCCTGGATGGGCGGTCCGCGGACCGACTTCATCTTCCCGCGGGTGATCGAGGAGCGGCTGCTCGCGAGCGGGCGCCCGTGCACCGTCCAGACCCACAGCGTCGCGTCGGAGCCCACCCACAGCGTCCTGCAGACGTGGGAGCGCGAGGTCCTGGGCTTCTCGCCCGACGCCATCGTCCTCGTCTACGGCCACTACGAGACCATCCACCTGCTCCTGCCACGGTGGCTCGAGCGCCACGCCAACAGCCTGCGCGGGCGGCCGCGCGGGCTGCGTCTGCTGTACCGGCGCCGACTGGTCCGGCCGGTGTGGATGTTCCTCGCGCGCGTCCAGGCCGCGGTCGACGTCAGGATCGGCCACCGTGTGCGCACGCGGCGTCACGAGCAGGTCGTGGCCGATCTCGAGGCCTACGTGCGCCACGTGCGCAAGGTCGGGAGCCCGCTGGTGCACCTGGTCGAGCTGCTGCCCCCGCACGAGAAGTACGTGAGCTGGTTCCCGGGCATGCCGCGGCGCATCCACCGCATGAACGAGGCGCTCGAGGGCCTCGTCCGCCGCCTCGACGACCCCGAGGTCCGGTTCGTGCGCGTGGCCGACCTGGTCGACTCGGTGGCCGGGGGCGACCTGGCCGTGGCCATCCCTGACGGCTTCCACTACTCGCCTGCGATGCACCGTGCCGTCGGCGAACGGATCGCGCAGAGCATCGGCACCTGGGCCGACTCCCAGCCTCACCTCACCCGCTGACCAGTCCTCGAGCTGCCCGTTCCCCGAGCCTGTCGAGGGGTGGCTCCTCGACTCGGAGGCCGGTGTCGAGAGGCCGGAGGGGCGGCGGCCCTACCAGGACCGGTGCAGGGGGCGGCCCTCGTCGTAGCCGGCCGAGCTCTGCAGCCCGACGACCGCGCGGTCGGCGAACTCCGGGAGCGAGCGGGCGCCGGCGTACGTGAAGCTGGAGCGGACGCCCGCGGCGATCGCGTCCACGAGGTCCTCGACGCCGGGACGCTCCGGGTCGAGGTACATCCGCGAGGAGCTGATGCCCTCCTCGAACAGCGCCATGCGAGCCCGCTCGAAGCCGGCGGCGTCGCGGGTGCGGTTGGCCACCGCCCGCGAGCTCGCCATCCCGAACGACTCCTTGTAGGCGCGACCGTCGGCGTCGACCTTGAGGTCGCCGGGGCTCTCGAGCGTCCCGGCGAACCACGACCCGATCATCACGTTGGCCGCCCCGGCGGCGAGCGCGAGCGCGACGTCGCGCGGGTAGCGGACCCCGCCGTCGGCCCAGACGTGGGCGCCGAGCTCGCCGGCGGCAGCGGCGCACTCGAGGACCGCCGAGAACTGGGGACGCCCCACGCCGGTCATCATGCGCGTGGTGCACATCGCACCCGGCCCGACGCCCACCTTCACGATGTCGGCACCGGCCGCGACCAGGTCGCGGACGCCGTCGGCGGACACCACGTTGCCGGCCGCGATCGGGATGCGGCGCCCGGTGCGTGCGGCCGCCTCGTCGCGGACCTCGCGGACGAGCGGCAGGGCGTCGAGCATCTTGTGCTGGTGGCCGTGGGCGGTGTCGACGACGAGCACGTCCACGCCCGCCTCCAGCAGCGCCTGCGCCTTGGCGCGCACGTCGCCGTTGATGCCGACCGCCGCGCCCACCACCAGGCGGCCGTCCGGGTCGGTGGCGGGGGCGTAGAGGGTGGAGCGCAGGGCACCCGTGCGGGTGACGACGCCGACCATGCGGTCCTCCTCGACGACCGGTGCGACGGCGAGGTGGCTCCCCGCCAGGGCGTCGAAGTAGTCCCGGGGGTCGAGGCCGGCCGCGACGGTGCGCACGTCGGTGCTCATGACCTCCTGGACCTGGGTGAACCGGTCGACCTCGAGGCCGTCGCGCTCGGTCACCAGCCCCAGGGGCCGGCCGTCCTCGACGACGACCAGGGCGCCGTGCGCGCGCTTGGGCAGCAGGCTGAGCGCCTCGCCCACCGTGGTCGTCGGCGGCACGGTGACGGGGGTGTCGTACAGGGTGTGCGCGGCCTTGACCCGCTGCACCGTCGCGGCCACGACGTCGAGCGGGATGTCCTGGGGGATGATCGCGATGCCACCACGGCGGGCGATCGTCTCGGCCATCCGGCGGCCCGAGATGGCCGTCATGTTCGCCACGACGAGCGGGATGGTGGTGCCCGTCCCGTCGCCGGTCGAGAGGTCGACGTCGAACCGCGACGTGACCTCGGACCGTCGCGGCACCATGAAGACGTCGCTGTACGTGAGGTCGTGCGAGGGCTGCAGGCCGTTGAGGAACTCCACGCGCGGAAGTCTAGGTCGCAGCCGGGTGACCGGTACCGGGTGACCTGGGCCGCCCTGGCTCGTTGAGACCGGTGGACCGCCGCCCGCGCGTGTCCTGGGAGGACCTGACGATGCATCTCGCCACCGCGACCACACCGCTGCCGAGGCGCGGCGATTCGCCCGTCCCCGGCGTCCCGGCCTCCGTACGATCGCTCGCATGACGACGACCCCATCGGTCCCCGCCCACCGGCCGCCCTCGGCGAAGGAGCGCGCCGCCAAGGTCCTGCCCGGCCCGGTCGTCTCCGGGCTCGACCGCGCGGTCTTCGGCTTGAGGCGCGGTCGCGTGCGTGCTGCCCACGCCGTCCTCGGCAAGGCGGGCCTCAACATCGTCAAGCGGGCCGACTACTACTCCACGCTGCCCGTGCTGTCCGAGATCGAGGACACCCGCGAGCGGTGGGACCGACCGAGCGCCCTGGCGGGGCTCGACCTCGACGTCGATGCGCTCACGACGACCCTGCGGGGGCTGGTGGAGCGGTGGGAGCCGGAGTTCGGCCGGGTCACCGGTGACTACCTGGACAACACCGGACGCGGCTTCGGCCCGGGCTACCCGCAGCTCGACGCCCGCACGCTCTACTACGTCCTGCGCGAGCACAAGCCGCGTCGCTACCTCGAGGTCGGGTCGGGGCTCTCGACCTACTACGCCTCCCTCGCCGCGCAGCAGAACGCCGCCGAGGGGTCCCCGCTGAGCCTCACCTGCATCGAGCCCTACCCGTTCGACGCCCTGCGCACCCTGCCCGACTTCGAGCTCGTCGAGGGCTTCGTCCAGGACGTGCCGCTCAGCCGGTTCGAGAACCTCGAGGACGGCGACGTGCTGTTCATCGACTCCTCCCACGCGCTGAAGATCGACAGCGACGTCGCCTACCTCTTCCTCGAGGTGCTGCCCGCGCTCGCCCCCGGCGTGCACGTGCACATCCACGACGTCCACTTCCCGTACAACACGCCGTTCCCGGCCGACACGTGGCTGTTCGGCGAGCGCTGGCCCGTGTACTGGAACGAGGCGATGGTGGTGCAGACGTTCCTGGCGTTCAACAGCGCCTTCGAGGTCACGCTCTCGACACCCCTGGTGCGCCACCACCACGAGGAGGTCCTCGGCGAGCTGCTCGACGACTACGTGCCCCTGGCCGACGACCCGAACCCGCCGTCGTCGCTCTGGATCCGCCGGGTGCGCTGACGGCGCTCTCGGCTCCTCAGGCCGACAGCAGGTCCGACAGCGCGTCGAGCACCGTGTCGACGGGCACGTCGACGTCGGCCTGCACCCGGTTCATCGCGCGCTCCCGGCGCTCGTGCTCCACCGGCTCGGCCACGACGTAGCGGTACGTCGAGCCCGGCACGTTGTCGGTGATCGCCCAGTAGCCCGGGTTCAGGTAGCGGGGCGCGAACAGCTCGAGCACGCGCACGCCCTCGGGCGCGAAGTTCAGGTTCACCAGCCCGGCGCCGTGCGGCGCCACCACGACGTCGGCGGCGGCGAAGTGGTCGATCTGCTCCTGGACGTCCACCGAGCCGGGGTCGAAGCGGACGAAGCCCTGGCGCTCCAGGTGCGGCAGCAGGTCCGCCTCCTGGACGTACCGGCGGGTGTTCGGGCGGTCACCGCGGGTGACGTAGAGCCGCCGAGGCCGGTCGGACACGTCACGGGCAGGCAGGTTCTCGCGCAGCCACGCGGTGACCCAGGGCGGCGCGAGGGTGGTCTGGTTGTCGACCGCCGGCACCAGCAGGCGCTCGGCCCGCAGGTGCATCCCCGCCGACGGCTCGACGAGGTGCAGCCGGTCGAGCCCGGTCATGGCCACGAGCTGCCGGTCCCAGCGGCTGGTGTGGCCGACCACCACGCGGTCGGGCCGCTCGCCGGGGAACAGCTCCTGGAACAGGCCCCAGCGTGGCAGCGCGTCCATGAGGGAGTGGTAGTAGTTGCGTCCCGACGCGTGCGAGGCGAGTGACAGCACCGTGCCGGTCACGTCCTCGGGCGCCGGCATCCGCAGGCGCAGGTGCACGGGGTGCTCGGTCGGCCGACGGATCCCGAAGTAGTGGCTGGTCTCGAGGTCGAGCGTGCCCGCGGGCGTGATCGTCGCGGCCGACTCGCCCACGAGGCGTCCACCCCTGACCTCGAGCACCGAGCGCGGAGGGCGACGCAGGACCCGCACGTCGTCCCAGAACCGCAGGCCGGTGGGCCGCCCGACGGGCTCCTGGCGCACCAGGTCGAGCGGCCGGCCCACCTCGTGCACCCGGACGGTGTCCGGCTCGCCGGCGGCGGTCGCGCGCGACGTCGGGCTGACCTGCGCGGGCGCCGAGCGCGGTCCGCCGTCACCGACGGCCCGGGCGAGCACCCCCACGCCCCGCGTGGCCGCCCGGTGGGTCCGCTTCGCGGCGGGCCACAGCGGCATGAGGGCCGGCGGCAGTCGGGTCATGCGACGCGCGAGAACCAGGCGTTGCCCAGGCCGGGCTTGTCGGTGGAGGGCTCGTCGCGCACGAGGGTCAGCCCCACGTCGCCGAGGAAGCGGGTGAGGTCGCCCAGGTCGTGACCGGGCACCGGGTGGTACTCCATGACCACGCGCTGGACGTCGGTCCACAGGGCCGGGTCGCTGCCGAGGATGTAGCCGTACTCGGCTCCCTCGGCGTCACTCTTGAGCAGGTCGATGCGTCCGCCGGCGGCCGCGTGCACGTCCGCGAAGGTCACGCACGGCACCTCGACCTCGGTGCCGAGACCGTCAGGGGCCGTCAGCCCGTTGTGCGCGCTGGCCTCGCCGTTGTCGACGAACCGCAGCGTGCCGCGGTGGTCGGAGACGGCCTCCGCGTGGACGTGGAGCCGTTCGGAGAACCCGTTGGCGTCGGCGTTGCGGCGGGTCCAGACGGCGGTCGAGGGCGAGGCCTCGTAGGCGTGCACCGTGGCGCCCGGTGCCCGCGAGCAGACGGCCGTCGAGAAGCTGCCGATGTGCGCGCCGACGTCGACCGCCACGAAGTCGGGTCGCAGGCCCGCCACCAGCTCGTCGACGCGGTACACGTCGTCGGCCGTGATCTCGTAGACCGGGAAGCGCGCCCCGGGCGAGTTAGGGGTGTGGATCGTCAGTCCGGAGCGGGTCCGGAAGGTGACCTCGCCACCGCGCGCCATCGCCGCCAGGAGCTGGGGCCCGTTCCGGAAGTGGGTGAACGACTGGCGCACCCGCCGGGTCGTGTACCCGAGTCCGCGCAGTGCCATGTCTCTCCTTCGTCGACGAACCTCGACCATTCAACCGCGCACGGCGGCGAAGGTCACGGGGCGGTGCACGTCGGGATCGGCCGCCGCGCCCGCCAGGTCGGTGGCGTGGTCGGGGCTCGTCACGACGCTCACCGCAGGTCGAAGAGCAGGGTCTCGGGCTGCTGCGACCCGAGGGGCGGGCTGCTCTTCTGCACGCGGGATCGCACGCCGCGCAGCAGGTGACGCAGCCGCAGGCTCCCGCTCTGGGCCGTGTTCTGGTCGAACAGCTCGCGGACCCGCGACAGCGTGGACTCCTCCACCGGCTGGCGTCCGGTCTCGCGGGCGTACTGCAGGAGGGCGGGGAGGTCGAGCTCCTCCCAGGTGGCGGTCTCGGTGGTCTCGGGTGCGGCGAAGAGGCCGGAGGCGCCGAGCGTGTCGGTGACGGGAGCGGCCGCGACAGGTCGGCGTCCGACCACCTCGCGCAGGCGACGGACCCACGGCAGGTTCTCGTCGTGCGTGCGCGACAGCGTCGACAGCACGCCACCGGGACGCAGGACACGGGCGTACTCGGCCAGCACGGTCTGGTCGTCGTAGAGCTGGGGGGCCACCACGGCGTCGAAGGAGTCGGCCACGAAGGGGAGCCGGGGGCCGGCGGAGCGCACGTAGAGGACCTCCTCGGAGCGCACCGCACGCACGTCGTCGCCGGCCACCACGACCTCGTGGCCCTGGGCCGCGAGCCTGAACGCGAGCGAGGAGTCCTCGAGGAGGAGCACGCAGGACAGTCGGTCGCCCACCAACCACTTGACGAGTCGGTCGTGCGCCTCGTCGGTCCCGGGGGACGAGACGCGGGCCGACTGGTCGAACAGCTCGCTCACCCCCGCAGGCTACCGGTCGGACCGCGCCCGCTCGGTACGCTTCGGGCGTGTCAGCCTCCCCCGATCCGTTCCTGCCCGCGGCCTCCCTCGAGGGCGTGCCGTCGGCGTTCGCCGCCACCCGTGACGGCATCGACGCCCTGCTGCGCGACCGCGGGCTGCGTCGGAGCACCCCGGAGGACACGGCCCGTTCCCTCCTCCTGGGCGCGGTGGCGACCGCACGGCTCGAGGGCAGCGACCTCCCCGCGGTCGACGGCGACCACGATCCCGCGGTCGAGCTGCTCGCGGCCGGCGGAGGTGACGCCGTCGCGCGTGCCGCGGTCCGGCTCGGCACGGAGCTGCTGGGCCTCGTGCCGGTGTGGAGCCGCTCGCCGCTCCAGGCGTTCGCGCACCTGCACGCCCT
>NZ_JANLGG010000035.1:0-31010 GCF_024655735.1 Aeromicrobium sp. 50.2.37 | reverse complement strand
GGGGCGGGGGGGTGGGCCGGGCCGTTCCGGGTGCGGCGGTCGCCGCCCTCCGGGCCGGCGACCGCACCCGTGAGCACCCAGGTTCTCCCCGGAGCGGCCAGCGTGAGGCACCGGTCCTCGGTGGACCGCTCGACGACACCGGTGACGCGCTGGCTGCCGCCGGGCGGCTTCGCCGTGAGCGTCGGGTCCTCCGGGATCGGCGTGGAGCGGCCCGTCTCCTCGGGAGCTGTCTCCTCCTGAACTGGGCCGTCGGAGTCGGGACCGGTCATGGAGCACGCCGCCGGCACGAGGACCATCCCGAGCACGCCGACCGCCAACCCGGCGCGCGCGAGCCACCCGTCGATCGTCACGATCCCGCTCTCGGCACCAGCGCGAAGACCCGGGCGGGAAACCCCGAGCCGCCCTGCGGCTTGGGCCACGTCGCCACGACGAGCGCACCGGCCGGCGGGACCTGGTCGAGGTTCGCCATGAGCTCGATCTGCCAGCGGTCCTGCTGCAGCAGGTACAGCTCGAGCCCGTAGTCACCGGCCGACGTGGAGCTGCCCGGGTCCGTGTCGGTGGTCTCGTGGCCGACGGCGGCCACCCCCGCCCGCTCGACCAGGTGCTCGAGCACCTCGCGCGACCACCCCGGGTAGTGCGCCACGCCGTCGTCGTCGCGGTTGGCCATCGCGTCGTCGTCGGGCCACCTGCGGTGCCAGTCGGTGCGCAGGGCCACGAACGAGCCCTCAGGGACCGGTCCGTGCGCGGCCTCCCAGGCCTCGACGTCCTCGAGCGTCACGACGGTGTCGGGGTCGGCCGCGACCCGCGCGGACACGTCGATGACCACGAGCGGCAGGATCATCTGCTCGACGCCGATGCGGTCGAGCGTCCGCGCACCGTCGACGAAGTGCGAGGGCTGGTCCACGTGGGTGCCCCACTGCCCCACCAGCTCGTAGCGGTGCACGGCGAAACCGTCCCGCTCGACCTCGAAGACCTGGCTGCGCTGCTCGTCGGGGAAGACCGGGAAATGCGGCTGGCCAGGATGGAAGGCGTGCGTCAGGTCGATGGACGCGCACTCCTCGCGCAGCCGAGCGTGCAGGTCCCACCACGGATAGCGACTCATCGGCCCACCCTCGCACGGCAGGTCCGTCGGTGCCAGGCGCGAGCGCGGGCCGGCTCGATCGCCCCACCGCACTCCCCCACGCGCAGGACGACCCCGGGTCCCGCACGGCGGGCCCGGGGTCGTCTCCTCGTCGCTACTGGTCGCCGAGCGCGTCCTGCGCGTCCTGCACCGCAGCGTTCATCTGGTCGATGCGGCGCTGGTACTCGGCGAGGTCGCCCTCCTCGAGGGCCGTCTGGGCGGCCGAGTAGGCGGCCGAGGCGTCCTCGAGGTACTCCTGAGTCGTCTTGCCCTCGGTGGCCGTGTCGCCGCCGGCGTCGCCACCACCGCCCGCCTGCTCCTCGTCGGGGTCGGGCACCGTGCCCGCCTCGAGGCCCAGAGCCACGCGCAGCGCCTCGTCGAGGTTCTGGCCGAAGCCGACCTCCTCGCCGAACGACGCCGCCACGAACTGCAGCACCGGGTACGTGCCCTCGCTCGCCTGGCGCCGGATGTAGACCGGCTGCACGTACAGCATCGCGTCGCCGACCGGAAGCGTGAGCAGGTTGCCGTTCAGGACCGTCGCGTCGGACTGCCGGAACTGCAGCAGTGCCTGGGTGACTCCCCGGTCGGAGCTGAACTGGTTGGCGATCTGGCTCGGACCCGGCACCTGGGTGTCGGACGGCAGCTGCAGGATCTGCATCGTGCCGTAGTCGTCGCTCGTGGCCTCGGAGTTCACCGACATGAACGCCGCCAGGTTCTGCCTGCTGTTGGGCAGGTAGACGCTCGTCAGCGAGAACGCGGGGTTCTCCGTGCCGGGGCGCGTCGTGGTGAGGAAGTACGGCGGCTGCTGAGCACGCGTCTGACCCGAGGGCGTGGCCGGGTCCTCCGGCACGCGCCAGCGCTCACCGTCCTCGTAGAACGTCTGGGCGTCGGTCACGTGGTAGCGCTCGAGCACGTTGCGCTGCACCTTGAACAGGTCCACCGGGTAGCGCAGGTGCTCCAGCAGGCCCTGGCTGATCTCGGACTTCGGCTCCACGACACCGGGGAAGACCTTCATCCAGGTCTTGAGCACCGGGTCCTGGGCGTCCCACTGGTACAGCTTCACCGAGCCGTCGTAGGCGTCGACGACGGCCTTCACGGAGTTGCGCATGTAGTTGACGTTGTCCGTCGGCAGGGCGGCCTGCGCCGACCCCTGCGTGAGCGTGTCGTCGGTGGCCGTCCGCAACGAGCGCCGCTCGCTGTACGGGTAGCTGTTGCTCGTCGTGTAGGCGTCGACGATCCACACCACGCGGCCGTCGACGACCGCCGGGTAGGTGTCGCCGTCGACGGTCAGCCACGGCGCGACCTTCTCGACCCGGTCACGCGGGTGACGGTCGTAGAGGATCTTGGAGTTCTCGTTGACACGGTTCGACAGCACGATGTTCGGCTCGGCGAACTTGAACGCGTACAACGCCTTGCGGAACAGGCTGCCGACCGGCACACCGCCCTCGCCGTCGTAGGTGTTCTGCGTGGCGTTCTCGGCGCCGTCGTCGCCGCCGGACCCGCCGCGCGGGATGTCGACCTCGATCGGGTCGGCGCCGTCGGGTCGTCCGACGATGGAGTACGACGGCGAGTTCTCGCCGAAGTAGATGCGCGGCGGCACCTCGGTCTCGATCTCGCCGACCGGCGGGATGTCCTTCTGCACCCACACGGGCTCACCCTGCGCGCCACGCTGGTTTCCGCGCGCGGCGATGATGCCGTAGCCGTGGGTGTAGACGGTGTGGTCGTTGGCCCAGTTGCGCTGGGAGTCCTGCAGACCGTTCAGGAACAGCTCGCGCGCCGCGATGATGACGTCCTGCGGGGTCTCGTCGTCGCCCAGCTTGTAGCGGTCGACGTCAAGCGTCTCTGGGACGGTGTAGTAGCCACGCACCTGCTGCAGCTGCTCGAACGCCGGCGAGATGAGCGTCGGGTCGAGCAGTCGCGTGCTCACGCGGGACTCGGCCGAGGCGTTCAGCTCCTGAGGCGTGAGCGTGGTGGTGGCCGTGTAGTCCTCGGTCTCGACGTCGGCGATGTCGTAGGCCTCGCGGGTCGCCTCGATGTTGCGGGCGATGTAGGGCCCCTCCTTGTCCGGCTCCGACGGGCGGACCTGGAAGGACTGCATGACGTAGGGCCACACGCCGCCGATGAGCACCGACGTGAGCAGCAGCAGACCGAGGCCGACGCCCGGCAGCACCCACGACTTCACGAACGCCGAGGCGAAGAAGAGCAGGGCGCACACGATCGCGACGCCGATGAGGATGTTGGCCGCGGGGATCCGCGCGTTCGCGTCGGTGAAGCCGATGCCGCTGAACAACCCGGAGTCGCCGACCGCGAGGTTGTAGCGGCCGAGCCAGTAGCCGAACGCGCGCAGCAGCACGCCGAAGCCGACCAGCACCGCCACGTGGACCTGCGCGGCACGGCTGAACTTCGGACCACGACCGGCGAACCGGATCCCGCCGAAGACGTAGTGCACGAACACCGTGACGAGCACCGCCACGACCACGAGCGCGAACAGGAAGGAGGACAGGAAGTTGAACCACGGCAGGTCGAAGACGAAGAAGCCGATGTCCTTGCCGAAGTGGGCGTCCTTCTCGCCGAAGGCCGTCCCGTTGCGCCACATCTGGAAGGCCTCCCAGCGCGACGAGGCCACCGACCCGGCGAAGACGGTGAGCACGAGGGCCAGCACCACGAGGGCCGCGCGCTTCACCGGGTCGAGGGTCTGCTGGTACCGGAAGGCCGGGTCGTCACGGCGCATCGGGACCGAGTCCGGGCGAAGTCGGTAGGCCAACCACGCGTTGGCTGCGACGACGAGCCCGAAGAACAGGCCGAACACCACGAAGAGGCCCACGCGGTTGAGGATGATCGTGGTGAACACCCCCGAGTAGTCGACGGACGCGAACCAGAGCCGGTCGGTCCAGACCGTGGTGAAGATGGAGCCGAGGAAGAGCAGCGCGGCCAGGGTGATCAAGGTCGGCACCAGGACCTTGCGGCGCCGGTCCACGCCGCCGGGCGTCGGCTCGGGTCTCGGGCGGGGTGTTCCGAAGATGTCGCTCACGGGGCTCCAGGTCTGGGGTCCAGGGGTGGGGAAGGCGGTTCGGGGGTGGGCTCAGAGCCTACGTCAGGCACTCGCATCCAGGGTCCGGCGCAGTGCGTGCACCAGGCCGGGCACGAGGTCGGGCCCCTCGAGCAGCGGGGCGTCGTCGGGGGTGCGCGCGCGCACGGCGCTGTGCCCACCCCCCTCGCGGTCGACGGCCGCCACGAGCCGGACGTCCGCGCGCTCGGGATGCTGCGCCACCGCCTCGACCAGGGCGTCGGGGTCGTCGGGCAGGTCGGCCTCGGCCTCCGGCGGCAGCATGATCCGCTCGACGACGACGGCACAGCCGTCGACGGCGTCGGGCCACTCGATGCCCTCGAGCACGTCCTCGAGCGGACGACCGTCCTGGGGCAGCTCCTGCTCGATGGTCGTGTAGCCGTCGGGCGCGTCACGCAGCGACACGGCGAGCTGCTCCGCCAGGCCCGGCTCCGCCTCGACGAGGGCCGCCGTGCGCACGAGGGCGTACATGCGCGCAGGCTGGTCCCAGCCGTCGGCGGCCACGTGGGCCTCGACCTCGAGTGCCACGAGCCGCAGCGGGGTCGAGGGGAGCGGCTCGCCGGTCGACTCCGGCGGAGGGGTCATCGACATGAGGCCACCTTCGCATCGGGATCCTTCGCGAGGGCCTCCAGGTCGGCGACGGCCTCCTTGAACGACGAGACCGAGACGAGGCGCAGGCCGTGGTCGGAGCCGCGGGTCGCCTCCTCGCAGTTGCTCTTCGGCACCAGGAAGATCGTGGCGCCGGCCGCGGCCGCGCCGGCGATCTTCTGCTGCACTCCCCCGATGGGCCCGACCGTGCCGTCCGGGCTGAGGGTCCCCGTCCCGGCGATCGTGCGCCCGCCGGTGAGGGAGCCCGGCGTGAGCTGGTCGTAGATGGCGAGCGCGAACATCGTGCCGGCGCTGGGGCCACCGACCTCGTCGCCGACGTTGTTCGAGACGTCGATCGGGAAGTCGTACCGCGTGCCGAGGCTGACACCGATGCGTGGGATCGCGGGATCCTTCGGGTCTGGGCGTGTGGCGAGGTCGACGGTCCGTTCCTTGCCGTCCCTGACCACGTCCAGACGCACCGTCTCGCCGGGCTCGACCCGTCCGACGGCCTCGACCACGGACTGCGAGGTGGGGGTCCGACGTCCGTCGACGGCCGTGATCTCGTCCTCGTCCTCCAGCTTGCCGGACGCGGCTCCGTCGTCGGCGACGCCGACGACCGCGGGCTCCTCGCCCACGGTGTAGCCGGCGGCGCGTAGGGCGACCACGAGCGAGCTGTCCTTCGAGCTGGTCAGCTGGGCCTGGCCCTCGCTGCGGGATGCCTCGGCCGACTCCCCGTCGGGGTAGACCACGTCGCGCGGGACGACCGCGACGTCGGGCTCGACGTACGCGCTGACGACGTCGCCGAGCGTCAGCCGGGTGTCGGCCCGGGTGACCGACACCGTGGTGAAGTCGAGGGAGCCGTCGACGGGGTAGGTCGTGACGCCCTTGCCGAAGGTGAACATCTTCTCCCCGCCGATCTCGCCGAAGGTGTCGAAGGCAGGGCCGGGACGCAGCGTCACGTACGGGGCCGGCAGCAGGAACGCCACGCAGGTGAGCGCCACCAGGCTGACGCCGGCGACCAGCATCGTCGCGTAGCGACGACCGAGGCGGTGCGCGGCATCTTGCTCGGCATCGGGCACCGCACTGTCGGGTCTCACGTCCTCGGGCACGGGTCCACCCTAGAGTTCAGCGGCAAGCGCAGCCGGTCGAGACGGGCCGCGACGATCAACAGGCCCCGACCCACGTGGCGTCGCCCGCGCCGAAGGTCTGGTGCTTCCACACCGGGACCTCGGCCTTGAGCTCGTCGATGAGACGGCGTCCGGCGGCGAAGGCCTCCGCCCGGTGGCCGGCCGAGACCCCCACCACGACGGCGAGGTCGCCGATCGCGAGGTCGCCCACCCGGTGCACGGCGGCCACGGCGACGACGTCCTCCTCGCGCACGATCCGTTCCGCCACCTCGCGCAGCTGCTGCACGGCGCTCGGGTGGGCGGAGTACTGCAGGGCCGCCACGTCGCGACCGTCGTCGTGGTCGCGGACCGTGCCCACGAACAGCGCCACCCCGCCCGCGGCGGGATCGCGCACGGCCTCGAACACCTCGTCGAGGCTCAGGGCGGTGTCGCGGACGTCGACGAGGCGGACCGGGCTCATGGACCCACGGTAGTGCGGTCCGCCCGAGCACGCCGACGGCCCCGGACCTCGAGACCGCACCGCTGCGCGAGACGTCCTGGCCGTGGGCCCTCTCGATACCCTGGCGTCATGGCCGACCATCCTGACGACCGCGACGACGCCGACGAGGACCCGCGGGACCCCCATCCCGACAGCACGTCTGGCAACACACCTGGCAGCACCCCTGGCGGGGCGTCGGGGCAGCCCCGCTTCGGACCCGAGCCCACCAGCCCCGGCTCTGCCGATTCCGGACCCGCCGGCCAGAACCCCTTCGCCGGGACCCCGCTCGAGCAGATCTTCGGTGCCCTCGGCGGGTCGATGGGTGGTGCGCCGGGTGCGGGCGGCCCGGCGGCCGGCTTCGGCGGCCAGACCCCCGACCTCAGCGCGCTCTTCGGCCAGATGCAGCAGATGTTCAGCGGGGCGGGATCGGACGGATCCGTCGACTTCGGCACCGCCCGCGACGTGGCGCGCAAGGCCGTGGCCGCCGCCGGCCCCGACCCGGCCCCGCACGGGGGCCAGGTGGGCGCCGTCGCCGACGCCGTGCGCCTGGCCGAGTCCTGGCTCGACCGCGTCACCGACGTCCCTGCCGCCGCCACCTCGTCCGCCGCCTGGAGCCGCGCGGAGTGGATCGAGGCCACCGGCACGTCGTGGCGTCGCCTCGTCGAGCCGATCGCCGACAACGTGGTCGGCGCGATCGGCCAGGCCATCCCGGAGGAGGCCCGCGCGATGGCCGGCCCCCTCATCGGCATCCTCAACCAGGCCGGCAGCGCCATGTTCGCCCAGCAGATCGGCCAGGGGCTCGCCGGACTCGCCACCGAGGTGCTGTCGTCCACCGACATCGGCCTGCCGATGGGCCCCCGCGGCGTGGCAGCCGTGCTGCCGCACAACGTGGCGGCCTTCGGCGAGGGCCTGGAGCACTCCCCGGCCGACGTCCTGCTCCACGTCACCCTCCGTGAGTGCGCGCACCACCGTCTGTTCGCCCACGCCCCGTGGCTCGAGCAGGCCCTGGTCGGCGCGATCGACGAGTTCGGCAGCGGCACCCGGATCGACGTCGAGGCCATCGAGGCCCAGGTGCGCGAGATCGATCCCACCCGGCCCGAGGCGATCGCCGAGGCGATGCAGGGTGGGCTGTTCGAGCCCAAGCGCACGCCCGGCCAGCAGCACGCCGTCGAGCGGCTCGAGACCTTGCTGGCCTTCGTCGAGGGGTGGGTCGACGAGGTCGTCGCCCAGGCCGCTGCCGACATGCCGTCGGCCCCGGCCCTCGCCGAGGCCGTGCGACGTCGTCGCGCCACCGGCGGGCCGGCCGAGCAGACCTTCGCCTCCCTGGTGGGGCTCGAGCTCCGCCCTCGGCGACTGCGCGACGCGGCCAACCTGTGGGCCGCCGTCCGCGACCGTCAGGGACCGGCGGCTCGCGACGCGGCCTGGACCCACCCCGACCTCATGCCCACGGCGGCCGACCTCGACGACCCGCTGGGCTTCGCCAGCGGCGAGACGACCGACGACGGCTTCGACGCGGCGCTCGACGAGCTGCTGTCGCAGGAGCCCGACTCCTCGCCCGACGACGAGCGGTGAGCCTGCACACCAGTGCCGTCCACACCCTCGAGGCGTGGACGGCGCCCGACGGCGACCAGGAGGCGCTGCGCCTGCGCTACCTGGAGCACCTGGCGGCAGCACCCGACGGCATGCTGCGCTCGTGCCGTCCCGACCACCTGACCGTGAGCGCCCTGGTGATCACGGCCGACGCCGAGCGTGTGCTGCTCGTGCGGCACGCCAAGGCCGGGCTGTGGCTGCAGACCGGCGGTCACTGCGAGCCGGAGGACGTCGACGTCGTCGGCGCCGGTGCTCGCGAGGCGCTCGAGGAGACCGGCATCGAGGGGCTGCGGCTGGATCCCGTCCCGCTCAGGCTGTCGCACCACGCCGTGCCGTTCTGCTCCCCCGGCGGACACCACCTCGACGTGCAGCTGCTCGCCGTGGCGCCGGTCGGGGCCGAGCCGGTGGTGGCCGAGGGCGAGGACCCGGTGCGCTGGTTCGGCGTGGACGAGACCGTGGAGCCGACCGACGCCGACACGCTCGCCCTCATCGCTGCTGCCAGGACACGCCTTCGAGGAACCCCTCGGCCTTGACCGCGTGGGGGTATCCCTCGAGGAGCGCCCAGAACCGTCGTGAGTGGTTGGCCTCCACGAGGTGGGCGAGCTCGTGCAGGACCACGTGGTCGACGACGTAGTCGGGCATGTCCCGGACCCGGTGGGAGATGCGGATGGTTCCGGTGGACGCGGTGCACGAGCCCCAGCGCATGCTCTGGTTCGTGACCCACCGCACCGACGTGGGTCGGGCCCGGCCGTCCAGGTAGCGCTCGGAGAGCTCGAGCGCCCGTGCCATGAGGGCGGCGTCGCTGCGCGGTGACCGCTCGGCTCGGGCGTCGAGGCGCGCGACGAGACGGGCCACCTCCTCGCGCTCCTGCTCGGGGGTCAGGTGCGCCGGCACGAGCACGATCGTCCGGTCGCCGTCGCGGTACGCCTGGATGGTCCGCCGACGGCGCGCACTGCGTCTGATCTCCACCTCGCCCACGTCGAGCACGGTAGGACACGACCCCACGGGCAAGGATCTCTCCGTCCACAGGCTCCCCGCCGGACGCGTCGGACTCCGTGCAGGTCACAGGGGTGCACCGGCGCCTGACCACCCGCCCATGCACCGTCCGGCGGCGGTCTGTCCACCGGCCGTCCACACCCCTCTCCGGCGATCCCCACATGTTCCCCACAACCTTGTCCACAGGAGTGGACAACCAGTTCCGCAGATCGGTTGACGCCGACTCCCCCGACCCCTACGTTGTCCCTCAGCCGGGCTCCCGAACACGGTCCGCAGGGGAAGGCAGACCCCCTCGGGAGCCCGGCTGCTCCATGTCCGCCTCCGCCCCCGGGACCTCCGGTTCCGGCGGCACCCTCCAGGGCCGTTCGGGAGCACCCGCCGACCCGCCGTTCGAGGCCGCAGGACCCGGTGGCCGCTAGAGTGCGTGTGACGAGCACCACACCCACGGGAGGCAGCCATGTCGGAGACCTGGAGCGGCGAGTTCTACTGCGTCAAGTGCAAGGACAAGCGCGAGGCCACGGGCGACGTCGTCGTCAGCGAGAAGGGCACGCGGATGGCGAAGGGCACCTGCCCGGAGTGCGGCACCAAGCTCAACCGCATCCTCGGCAAGGCCTGAGCCGGACCCTGCACCTGCTCGGCCCCGTCCGCTGTGGACGTCGGCCTCGCCAGGGCGGGGCAGGCTGACCAGGCTGGGGCCATGCAGCTGCGGCCCGTCCTGCCCCCCGGTGGCGACGTCGTCCGTCGGGACGCCCGCACCCTCGTCGTCGGTGGTCGGCCGGGCGTCCTGGTTCCCGACCGGCCCGGACTCGTGCGGCTGCTGCGTCTGCTCGACGGGCGCGGGCTCGACGCGGTCGCCCAGCTGGCGTCGGAACGGGTGCCCGAGCTCGTCGGCGACGTGACGGCCGTGGTCCACGAGCTCGTGGCGCGAGGCGCACTCGACCCGCACCCGCCCGCTGCGCCCCCGGCGCTCACGCTGCGCGTGCAGGCCTGGGGTGGCAGCCAGAGGGCGGCCGCGCTCGTCCGGACCGCCCTCGACGACCTCGGACTGCGTCCGGACCCGTCCGACGAGGCGGCGCTCCTCGTCCTGGTGGCGGCGGGCGAGCCGCCGCGCAGCTGGGTGGCGCGCGCCGTCGAGACCGGCGTGCCGGTCCTGCCTGTCGTGCTCGGCGACGACTGGGGGCGTCTGGGTCCGCTCACGCTCGCCGGTCGCACACCGTGCCTGGGCTGCCACGACGCCGCGCGCGCCGCGTGGGACCCGGCGTGGCGCGCCACCCTTCCCCAGCTCGGCCGTCCCCTCGTCCCGGCTCCGCCACCCCGTCCGGCCACGAGCCTGGTGCTCCGAGCCGCCGCTCTCGCGGCCGAGCAGACCCTCGCGTGGGCCGAGCGCCGCCGACCCGAGACGGTGGGAGCGGTGCTGCACCTCGGAGGCAGACGTCTCGAGCACGAAGCCGTCGTGGTCCACGAGGGCTGCACGAGCCTCCTGCACCGGGCCGAGTGAGGACGATCGACCTATCCTGAGGGCGTGACCCATGACGAGGACGAGGTCGAGCCCACCGACGGTGGTTCGAGCCGACGCTCGCGCTCGTCGTTGCCCGTCGGTGCGTTCACCCGTGGGGCCAGGCTCGCGGCGCTCCCCGTGGGCTTCGCGGGGCGGACGGCCCTCGGCGTCGGACGCCGCATCGGGGGCGCACCCGCCGACGCCGTGGTCACCGAGGTGCAGCGCCGTACCGCCGAGCAGGTCTTCACCGTGCTCGGACAGCTCAAGGGCGGGGCCATGAAGGTCGGCCAGGCCATGAGCATCTTCGAGGCCGCCCTGCCCGAGGAGATCGCCGCGCCCTACCGCGAGACCCTCACCAAGCTCCAGGACGCCGCGCCGCCGATGCCCGTGGACGTCGTGCACCGCCAGCTCGCCGCCGAGCTGGGCGAGGACTGGCGAGAGCGCCTCGTGGAGATCGGCGACCAGCCGGCCGCGGCCGCGTCCATCGGTCAGGTGCACCGCGGGCGCTGGCACGACGGCCGCGAGGTCGCCGTCAAGATCCAGTACCCGGGTGCCGCGAAGGCCCTGCGGTCGGACCTGCGCCAGCTCTCCAGGATCTCGCGACTCCTCGGCGTCCTCGCACCCGGCATCGACGTCAAGGCCCTGCTCGCCGAGCTGGAGGAGCGCGTGGTCGAGGAGCTCGACTACCGGCTCGAGGCCTCGGCGCAGCAGCGCTTCCACGAGGAGTACCGCGACGACCCCGACCTCATGGTCCCGGCCGTCGTCGACGGCACCGAGCGGGTGCTCGTGAGCGCGTGGATGGAGAGCACGAGCTCGCTCGCCGAGCTGATCCGCTCCGGCAGCCAGGCCGACCGCGACCTCTACGGCTCGCGGTACGTGCGGTTCCTGCTCGCGAGCCCCGATCGCGTGGGCATGCTGCACGCCGATCCGCACCCCGGCAACTTCCGGATCCTGCCCGACGGGCGTCTGGGGATCGTCGACTTCGGCGCGGTCGCGCATCTCCCCGACGGTCTCCCGCGCGCCCTGGGTCCGCTGCTCACGGCCGCGGCCACCGGCGATGCCGACGCCGTCACCGAGGGGCTGCGCGCCGAGGGCTTCCTGCGCCCCGGCACGAAGATCGACCCCGAGGTGATGGCCGCGTACGTCGCGCCGTTCGTCGAGCCCGCCGTGGCCGAGGAGTTCACCTTCTCGCGGGCCTGGCTGCGCGACCAGGCCACCCGGGTGGGACTCGGCGGCGAGGGCATGTCGACGTCGTTGAAGATCAACCTGCCGCCGGAGTACCTGCTGATCCACCGGGTGTGGATCGGCGGCGTCGGCGTGCTCTGCCAGCTCGGTGCCACCGCCCCGTTCCGCGCGATCCTGGAGGAGTCCGTCCCGGGCTTCGTCCCGTCCCCGTCGGCACCGCCGGAGTGACGGGGTCCGGTCGGCCCGGCTCGGCCACACCGCCCTGAGAGCTCCGCCCCTCAGCCGCCCACGACCAGCGTGCCGGCCAGCACGAGCATCAGGCAGGCGATGACTCCGTCGAGGATCCGCCAGGCCCTCGCGTCCCGCAGCCACCGGCCGAGGTGCCGCGCGCCGTACCCGAGGCCGCTGAACCAGAGCACGCTCCCCGCCATCGCGCCGACCGCGAACCAGAGGCGGCTCCCCCCGTGGGAGGCGGCCACCGAGCCGAGGAGCACCACCGTGTCGAGGTACACGTGCGGGTTCAACCACGTCAGTGCCAGAGCGGTCGCCGCGACGCGGGTGGCGGAGGAGCGGACCTTCAGCACCCCGACGGCACGGTCGTCGTCCGAGCTGACCGCTCCCGAGCCGACCTCGAGTGCCTCCCCGCTCGACGACAGGGCCCGTCGTGCCGCGAGGACCGCGTACCCCGCGAGGAAGGCCGCACCACCCCACCGCGCCGCGTCGACGAACCACGGGACGGCGTCGACGACACGGCCGAGGCCGGTCACGCCCACGCCGATGAGCACGAGGTCGGAGACCGCGCACACGGCGACCACGAGGCCCACGTGCTCGCGGCGAAGGCCTTGGCGCAGCACGAACGCGTTCTGTGCGCCGATGGCCACGATGAGCGCGAGGCCGGTGCCGAGTCCCGCGAGAAGGCTGGTCATGGCGCCCACGCTAGGGATGATTGATCTTCAGGTACAGCGAAGAATAGTGCAGCGGCATTAGCATGGCTTCATGTGGACCGATCCCGTGGCCGCCCGGACCGTGGCCGCCGTCGTCGACGCCGGGACCTTCGACGCTGCGGCGCGTCGGCTGCACGTGACCCCGTCGGCGGTGAGCCAGCGGGTGAAGGCGCTCGAGCAGACGCTCGGGCAGAGGCTGCTCGTCCGCTCCACCCCGGTCAGGCCCACGGCTGCCGGTGAGGCCGTCCTGCGGTACGCCCGCCGCGTGGCCCTGCTCGACCAGGACGTCGCCACCGAGCTCGGTCTCACCGGCCCACGTCGACCGCACCTGGCGGTGGCCGTCAACGCCGACTCGTTGGCCACCTGGTTCCTCGACGCGCTGGCCACGTTCACCGCCTCGCACGACGTGGAGGTCGAGCTGCACCGCGAGGACCAGAGCCGGACCGCTCGGATGCTCGAGGACGGGACGGTCGTCGCGGCGATCACCGCGCAGACCGACCCCGTTCCGGGGTGCCGCGTCGATCCACTCGGCGCGATCGAGTACCGCGCCATGGCCGCGCCGTCGTGGCTCCGACGCTGGGCGCCGGAGGGCGTCGACGCCGTGGCCCTCCGGGAAGCCCCGCGCGTCGACTACGACCGCACCGACACGCTCCAGCAGGACTGGCTCGCCACGCGTGAGGTCGATGCCGACGCCGCGCCGCGCCACCTGGTCCCCTCGTCGCACGACTTCACCCGCGCGGTCGCGCTCGGCCTCGGCTGGGGGCTGGTTCCGCGACAGCACGCGCGGGAGCACCCGCACCTGGTGGACCTGGGCGGCCCGACGATGCGCACCGTCCTGTGCTGGCAGCGGTGGCGCACGCCCTCGTCGCTGCTCGACGGGCTCACCGACGCCGTGGTGGGGACCGCCCGCTCGACCCTCGCGCGCGCCTAGTCCGACGCGGTGAGCACCGCCAGCACGCCCTCGCCGTAGCGCTCGCGCTTGGTCTGACCGATGCCGGGAATGCCCACGAGACCGCGCTCGTCCCGTGGGCGCAGCTCCACCAGTGCGAGCAGCGTGGCGTCGGTGAACACGACGTAGGCCGGGACCTTGGCCTCGGCCGCCTGCTCGCTCCGCCACTGCCTGAGCCGGTCGAACAGGGCACGGTCGGCCGGGTCGAGCGCCTCGAGCTCGGTGTTGGTGCGCTTCTTGGGCCGCGGACCCACCGTGCCGCCACGGGACGGGTGGTCCGGCGGCAGCAGAGGGTCGAGGAACCGGGTGGGCTTGCGGCCCTGGCGTCCGCCGGGCTTGCGGGCCCGCGACCAGGAGATCGTCAGGTGGCGGCGTGCCCGGGTGACCCCGACGTAGAACAGCCGACGCTCCTCGGCGACCCCCTCGGGGGTGTCGGCGTGGACGATCGGGAGCATGCCCTCGTGCATGCCGACGCAGAACACGGCGTCCCACTCCAGGCCCTTGGCGGCGTGGAGGGTGGCCAGCGTGACGCCCTCGGCCGTGGGTGCGTGCGACGCCTGGGCCCGTCGTTCGAGGTCGGCCAGGAGGTCGGCCAGGGTGGCGTCGCTGCGGGCCTCGGCGAGGTCGTCGGCCATGGTGACGAGCGCGTGCAGCGACTCCCACCGGTCGCGGGTGGCGCCGCTGCCGGACGGTGCCGTCTCGGTGTGGCCCATGCTCGCCAGCACCGCGCGCACCTCGTGCCCGAGACGCCCGTGGTCCGGTGACCCGGCATCGGTGGTGGCGTCGGTGCCGTCGTCGCCGGCCCGCGCCGCACCGCGCAGCAGCGTGACCGCCTGGCGGACCTCGGCCCGCTGGAAGTACCCCTCGACCCCGCGCAGGGTGACGGGGATGTCGCGCTCGCCGAAGGCCTCCTCGAACGCCTCGGACTGCGCGTTGATGCGGAACAGCACCGCCATCTCGCGGTACGGCACGCCCGAGCGGTGCAGACGCACGATCTCGTCGGCCACCGACGCGGCCTCGCTCGGCTCGTCGTCGTGGCCGAGGTAGCGGACGGGCTCCGCGGGCGCGGCCTGCGACTGCAGCGGTCGGCCGTGCGCCTCACCTGCGGCCCCCTGGAACACCGCGTTCGCGACCGCGACCACCTGCGGCGTGGAGCGGTAGTTGCGCACCAGCTGGATCCGCTCGGCGTCGGGGTATCGCTGCGCGAAGTCACCGAGGATGCGCGGCGAGGCGCCGGCGAACGTGTAGATCGTCTGCCGCGGGTCACCGACGACGCACACGTCGTCGCGGCCGCCGAGCCAGAGGTCGAGCAGCGTGGACTGGAGCGGGTTGACGTCCTGGTACTCGTCGACCACGAACCAGCGGTACTGGCGCCGGACCTGCGCGGCGATGCGCTCGTCGTCGGCGAGGATCGCCGCGGTGATGAGCAGGATGTCCTCGAAGTCGATGCGCCCCCGCTCGCGCTTGACGTCCTCGTAGGCGCTCATGACGGCCGCGACGCGGGTGGGGTCGAGGTCGGCGACCTCGCGACCCCGGCGCCGTGCGACGTCGGGGTAGTCGGTGCCACGGACGTTGCTGACCTTGGCCCACTCCACCTCGGCGGCGAGGTCGCGGATGACGGCGTTGTCGGGGCGCCGGATGCCTTCGCGGTTGGCGGCCTCGGCGACCAGGCCGAACTTGGAGGCGACGATCTCGGGGAGCTCGGTGCCGTAGACCTGCGGCCAGAAGTAGCGCGCCTGGCGCAGCGCGGCCGAGTGGAAGGTGCGCGCCTGCACCCCCGGTGCCTGCAGCTGTGCGAGGCGACCCCGCATCTCACCGGCGGCGCGGGTCGTGAAGGTGAGGGCCAGGACCTCGGTGGGGACGTACAGGCCCGTGGCGACGCCGTAGGCGATGCGGTGGGTGATGGCCCGGGTCTTGCCCGTGCCGGCACCGGCCACGATGCAGACCGGCCCCCGCAGCGCGGTGGCGGCCGCCCGCTGCTCGGGGTCGAGGTTCTCCAGGAGGTCCTCGGGGGTGGGCAACGCACGCTCCTGCGGGTGGGTCGATGATCGGTTCGGTGAGGTCGAGCTGGTGACGTCGGGCCGGTCACTCCCGGGAGCCGGCACCCGCACTCGCCACACTGGGGAGGTGGAATGTCGCGGGGCGCGAGATCGTTGACTCGACAGGACCACCCTAGACGTCACAGGAGACAACGATGACCGGCGACTTCACCCTCTACTCGACCCCGTGGTGCGGCTACTGCCACCGCCTCAAGTCGCAGCTGCAGCGCGAGGGCATCACCAACTTCGCCGAGGTCGACATCGAGGCCCAGCCCGAGGCCGCAGCCGTGGTCGAGAAGGCCAACAACGGCAACCAGACCGTGCCCACGCTGGTGTTCGCCGACGGCACCGCCCTGACCAACCCCTCGGTCGCCCAGGTCAAGGCCCAGCTCGGCGTCTGACCCGTCAGAGGTAGGCCTGGCACCGAACCAGACCGTCAGAGGTAGGCCTGGCACCGAACCAGACCGTCAGAGGTAGGCCTGGCACCTCTCGCGAAGCGGATGAGGTGCCACACCTACCTCTGACCAGCGAGGACGCCGCGGTCGGCGAGAGGATCAGTGGGTCAGAACCAGCCCGCCGGGATGGGTTCGCCGAACCATGACTCGATGAGCCAGCTCGAGATGGAGACGCCGCTCGGGGGCAGCAGGAGCGTGCCGGCCTCACCCTGGGCGCGCAGCTCCTCGCGCGTGACCCACTGCGCCGCGCCGAGCTCCTCGCCGTCGACCTCGATGTCCGTGGTGACGGCCGTGGCGAAGAACCCGAGCATCAGGCTCGCAGGGAACGGCCACGGCTGGCTCCCGCCGTAGGCGACCTCGCCGACGACCACGCCGGCCTCCTCGTGGACCTCGCGCCGCACGGCGTCCTCGAGGCTCTCGCCGGGCTCCACGAAGCCCGCGAGCGTGGACCATCGCCCCTCGGGCCACGTCGCCTGATGGCCCAGGAGGGCCCGGTCCTGGTCGTCGGTCACGAGCATGATCACGGCGGGGTCCGTGCGCGGGAAGTGGTTCGTCCCGCACTGGGTGCAATGCCGCAGGTGGCCTGCCGCCTGGACCTCCGTGGCCCCACCGCAGCGCGGGCAGAAGGGGGTGGCCGCCAGCCACCGCGCCATGCCCACCGCGTGCACGGCCACCGACAGCTCGTCGGCACCCAGCAGCGGCGCCAGCACCCGGACGCTGACCGGCGCCAGGTCGGCGGAGACCCGGTCGACCACGACGGCTGCGCGGCGGACGCCATCCTGCTCGCCCAGGAAGATCCAGGTGCCGTCGGGCGCCTCGTCGCGCGGGAGCCACCGCAGTGCGGGCCCGTCGACGGTGGCCACGTGCTCGCCGCCGAGCACCAGGACCTCGACGTCGGGGCCGTCCCACGCGTCGTGGGCACGCAGGTGGCCGGCGCGGTCGTGGCGGGCGCGGTCGAAGGCGAACGGTGCGGGATCACTCACCCCGACAGCCTAGGTGGGGTGGTCTCGGCGGCTCACGCGCCAGGCGCGAGGAGCGTCTCGAGCGCCGCGCGGTCGAGCAGCTCCTCGGGCGCGAACCGCACCACCTCACCGCGTCGCACGTAGTAGAACGCCCCGGACACGCGCGCCGGGTCGACGTCGTGCAGCTCGGCCCACGCCAACCGGTAGAGGCTGAGCTGGAGCGGGTCGGCGTCGGCCTGCCGGTTGGTCTTCCAGTCCACGACCTCGAAGCCGGATCCCTCGGGGGTCGACGTCGAGAACACCGCGTCGATCCGCCCCACCACCTGCTGACCGCCGAGCAGCAACGAGAAGGGCGCCTCGACCGTGTACGGCGTGCGCTGGCCGAACGGTCCGGCCTCGAACAGCGCGATGACCTCGTCGAGCTCGGCGTCGTCGCTGATCTCGACGTCGCCCTGTCCGGGCAGGTCGGCGGGGTCGAGCAGCGGCTGCTGGCCGTAGTGGGCCTCGATCCACGCGTGGAACCGGGTGCCGAAGCGTGCGGCGGCCGACGGACGGCGGGGCATGGGCCGTGCGAGCGAGCGCGCGAACGCCGACTCGTCGTCGGCCAGGGCCAGCACGGCGGTGGCCGAGAGCGTGGGTGGCAGGGGCACCGGCCGCTCCGCCGAGGCCGCCGCGTCGGCCTCGGCCAGGAGCAGGTCGATCTCCTGGGACAGCTCGGCCACCCGATCGCCCGGGACGGGCAGCTCCGCCGTCGGCTCGGCGGACGAGGCCAGCACCACCTCCACCTCGCGAGCCAGCGCGCGACGGCCGTCGACCGGTGGCGGTTCCACCGGCCAGGCGATGCCGTCGGACAGCACCAGGTGGGGGTTGGTCTCGTCGTCGGGGGGCGGATCGGACCAGACCAGCGGCTCGATCCCGAGGCCGGCCAGGTGGTCGCGGGTGCGCACCAGGAAGTCCGACGGGCCGCGTGGCTTCTTCTGGGTGCGCCCCCACCAGTGACCGCTCACGACGACCCGCTGCTTGGCGCGCGTGTACGCCACGTAGCCCAGCCGGAGCTCCTCACCGAGGGAGTCTGCCTTGCGTCGCGCGTCGAACTCCTTGCCCGCGGCCGGGGTCCACTCCGTCAGCGGAGCGAGCGAGCCGGCGTCGCCGCGCAGCGGGAACGGCAGGACCGAGCCGTTGGTCAGCCAGCTGGACCGACCCCGGCCCGAGGGGAACACCCCGTCGCTCACGAGCGGCACGAACACCGCGCCCCACTCCAGGCCCTTCGCCCGGTGGATCGTCAGCAGCTTGACGGAGTCGGACTCCGACGGCGTCGTGACGTCCATGCCCTCGTTGAACTCGTTCTCGGCCTGCAGGTAGGCCACGAGCCCGGTCAGCGAGGCGTAGCGGTCGCTCGCGGCGTAGTCGGCCACCGCGTCGAGGAAGGTGGCCAGGTTGTCGGAGGCACCCTCGACCTCGCCCGCCTCGAGCTCGATGTCGAGGTCGAGGGCACGCACGGCGCGGCGTGCCAGGTCGAGCAGCGGCTCCCCCACGTGGGACCTGACCCGGTGGACCACGCGCGCGAGGTCGGCGAACCGGTGGCGCGCGCGGGGGTCGTACGGCAGGTCTCCGGGGTCGTCGAGGGCCTCGGCGAGCGCCACCACCTCGGTGGGGTCGGTGCCCTCGACCGCCCGGGCGAGCTCCTGCGCGAGGGTGCTGTCGTCGTCGCGACCCAGGGTGCGCCCGCTCAGCGAGGCGGCGCGACGGCCGAGCAGGGCGAGGTCGCGCGGGCCGATGTTCCAGCGCGGCCCGGTGAGCAGGCGCAGCAGGGCGGGGTTGGCGGTGACGTCGTCGACGACCTCCAGCAGCGACAGCACGTCGAGCACCTCGGGCTGGGCCAGCAGGCCGGAGAGGCCCACGATCTCGAACGGGACGTGCGCGTCGCGCAGCGCCTTGACGATCTCGCCGTTCTCGCGGCCGACGCGGACCAGGACCGCGATGTCGCTCCAGGCCCGGCCACCGTCGTGCTCGGCGACGATCTCGGTGACCATGGCGGCGATCTCGTCGTCGACGGTGCGGTGCAGCGCGACGTCGACCCGACCGGTCGTCGTCGCGGCCGACGTGAGCGGCTGCACGACCGACGACGTGGCGTAGAAGGGGGCGGCGAGGTGGTTCGCCGCGTCGATCACCTCGGGCGGGCAGCGTCGGGTCTCGACGAGGGAGAACTGCCGTCCTCGCGACCCGTCGGCCGCCGGGAAGTCGTCGAGGAACTCCTCGAGGTTGCCGGCCGCAGCACCACGCCAGCCGTAGATGCCCTGCGCGGGGTCGCCCACGGCGGTGACGGGCAGGCCTGCGAAGAGCGCCGTGAGCAGGTCGCGCTGCGCGACCGAGGTGTCCTGGTACTCGTCGAGCAGCACGACGTCGTAGCGCTCGCGCAGCGCCTGGCCCACCTCGGGCAGCGTGGCCAGCTGCGCACCCCACGCCATCTGGTCGGAGAAGTCCATGACCCCGTCGTCGGCTTTCGCGGCTCGGTACGCCTCGACCAGGAGGCTCAGCTCGGTGCGCTTCTGCGCCGCGACGGCCGCGTCGCGGAGCAGGGCCGGCTTGCCGACGGCGTCGTACTCGGCGATGACGGCCGCGTCGTGGTCGCGCAGCTCGGCCGGCTCCACGAGGTGCTCCGAGAGCTGGGCGTCGAGGGACATGACGTCCTGGACGAGCGTGGGCAGGTGCGTGCTCACGCGCTGGAGCGGTCGGTCGTAGGTGCTGACCACGCGTGCCGCCCGCTGGAAGCGCGAGGCGTCGGTGACGACCCGCAGGTCGGGCTCGACGCCCAGACGGAGGCCGTGCTCGGCGATGAGGGAGCCGGCGAAGGCGTGGTAGGTCGACGCGGTGACGTCGGCCCAGGGCTGCTGCGGGTCGTGGGGCAGGTGCTCCAGGTCGGCGCGGATGCGCTGCCCCAGCTCTGCGGCCGCCTTGTTGGTGAAGGTGAGGCCGAGGATCCGCTCGGGCGCGATGCCGACGTGACCCACGAGCCAGAGCACGCGCGCCGCCATGACGGTGGTCTTGCCCGACCCGGCGCCGGCGATGATCGCGCCCGGACGGTCGAGCCCGGCGGTGATGGCCTCGGCCTGGGGCGGCGAGAACGGGATGCCGGTGAGCTCGCGCAGGTGGTCGATGTCGCGGACGAGCATGGTCACGACGTCTCCCCCTCCTCGGTGGCAGCGTGCCGGTGCTCGCGGACCAGGATCGACGCGCCGGCGTCGTGGGCGGGACAGACCCGCGTGAACTGGCAGTACCCGCACCCGCCGGTGGCCTCGGTGGCGGCGACCTCCTCGTGGACGAGCGTGTGGACGCTGCGGCGCAGCTGCTCGACGGCGAAGAACGGGGCGTCGGACGGCGGCGGGACCTGTTGCTGGACCTTGGTGGCGCCCCGACTCTCCTGGCGCAGCTGGACCAGCTCGGCCCCGGCCGGCGGCGCGTCGCCGGCCAGGTCCCGGGTGGCGCCGTGCTGGACGACCAGCTGGTACAGGCCCAGCTGGGGGTGCTCGGCGAGCTCGTCGCGCGACGGCGAGCCCTTGCCGGTCTTGAGGTCGACGACGTGGACCCCGTCGGCGGACCTCTCGACGCGGTCCATCGAGCCCTTGAGCGCCACGGCGCGCCCCTCGACCTCGAGCTCGACCTCGAACGGGTGCTCCGCCGCCAGCACGTCGCGCGGGTTGTCGCGGTGCCACTGGACGAAGCGTCCGAGCGCCTGCACCGCCTCGCCGCGTTCGCGGTCGCTGATCCACGGCGGGAGGTCGAGCTGGGCCCAGACGTCGTCGAGGTGGGTGGCGAGCTCGTCGGCGTCGGGCTCGCGACCCGACCGCACGACGTCGGCGGCGATGGCGTGCACGATGGAGCCGAAGCCCTGCGCGCTCGTGGTGGCCTGCGCGCCGTGGGCCTCGTGGTCGAGGAACCACCGCAGCGGGCACTGCATGAGGGCCGAGACCTGGCTGCCCGAGAGCCGCAGGGGTTGGTCGTCGGGACGCCACGGAGCATCGGACTCGGTGCGCTCGGCCAGGCCCCACCAGGCGGACGGGTGCGCCGAGCGACCGGCCGGGTGGGTGGACAGCCGGGCCAGCTGCTCGGCCACGCGCCGACGTTCGTCGGGGTCACGGGTGTGCTCGCCGATGCGGCGCAGCTCGGCCACGGCCGAGCGCAGCGACAGTGCTCGGCGTGGCCGGTGCTCGGCCGTCGGGAGGGTCCGCGGGGCCGGGCGGGCGCTCGGGTCGTCGGACGCCGACAGGTGCGCGTGCAGCTCGCCGACGAAGCGCGAGGGCTGGTCGCCCTCGTCGGAGCCGCTGGCGACCGCGGTGACCACGAGGCGCTCGCGCGCGCGGCTGCACGCCACGTAGAACAGACGACGCTCCTCGGCCACGGCCTCGCGCACCGACGGGTACGGTCCGAGGCCACCGCGGGTCAGGCGGTCGGGCTGCAGCAGGCTGCTGCGCAACCGGGTGTCGGGCCACTCGCCGTCCTGCACCCCGGCAACGACGACGAGGTCCCACTCCAGGCCCTTGGAGCGGTGCGCGGTCATGAGCTGGACCCCCGACACGAGGTCGGTCGCCCCGGTGAGGGTCCCGGCGGGGATCTGCTGGGCCTCGAGGGCGCGCACGACCTCGCGGACGCCGCGGTGCGCCTGGCGCTCCTCGGCACGGGCCGCCTCGGCGAACAGGGCGCACAACGCGTCGAGGTCGTGGTGCGCACGCGCCGCACCGTCGCCACCACCCTCGGCCTCGGCTCGCAGGCGGGCCGGCCACGACGTGCCGTCCCACAGCTCCCACAGCACCTCCTCGGCGGAGGCGCCGCCACGCACGAGAGCGACGGCAGAGGCGAGCAGTCGGGCCACGCGACGGGCGGCGTCGACGGCCGACGCAGCCGGGCCCTCGACCACCAGCGTGTCGAGCAGGTGGGGGTCGGCCAGCGCCTCGGCGAGCAGCACCCGGGACGCACGGGGCGAGCCGTTGCGGGCCGTGTCGTCGGTGCGCAGCACCCGGCCGAGGCGACGCAGCGCGGCGGCGTCGAGACCGCCGAGCGGTCCGGTGAGCAGCGCCGTGGCGGCCTCGGGATCGAGGGCGTCGTGGTCGATGAGGGCCTGGGCGGCGTGCAGGCCGGCCAGCAGGGCACGGACCGCCGGCTCCACGGCCAGCGGGAGCTCGTCGCCCGCCACGTCGACGGGGACGCCTGCGGCGCCGAGCGCCCGGTGCAGCCGGTCGAGGTGCGGGGCAGACCGCACCAGAACGGCCATGCGCTCCCACGGCACCGGCGGCTCGGCCGCCAGGTGGGCCTCGCGCAGCAGCAGCGCCACGTGCTCGGCCTCGGCCGTGGCCGACGTGAAGGTGCGCACCTGCACCTCACCCGTGCGCGACGGGTCGGTGGCCGGCGACCGCAGGGCCTCGAAGCGGTCGGCGTCGAGCGCTCCGAACACCCCGCGGTTCTCGACGACCGACCTGACCGCGTCGGCGATCGCGGCCCCGTAGCGGTTGGTGCGGGCCAGGGTGAGCGCCGGGGCCGGCCCGCGGACGGTGGCGAACCGCTCCCCGAAGTCGAGCGTGCCGCGCACGTCGGCCCCGCGGAAGCCGTAGATGGACTGGTAGGGGTCGCCGACCACCACGAGGTCGCGGCCGTCGCCGGCCAGCCGTCGGAGCAGCTCGACCTGCAGGGGGTCGGTGTCCTGGAACTCGTCGACCACCACGAGCCGGAGCCGACGCCGCCAGCGGTCGCGGCACTCCGGGTCGCCCAGCAGACGGACCGCGTGGTGCACGAGGTCGGTGTGGTCGATGGTGCCCTCGAGGGCGGCCACGCCCGTGACCTCGTCGAAGAACAGCGACGCCGCCACCCAGTCGGGTCGGCCCGCCGCACTGCCGATGTCGTGCAGGTCGACCGCGTCGAGTCCCTGCGCCCGCGCCGCGGCGAACAGGCGCTGGAGCTCGGTGCTCATGCCGCGGGTGCGCAGCGCCTGGCGCAGCGGGACCGGCCAGCTCTCGGGGTCGGTGCCGTCGAGCAGCTCGGCCAGCCGGGCGTCGTGCTCGGGTGCGCTGAGCAGGGTGACCGGCCGGCGGAACTCCTCGAGGTCCTGCTCGGCCCGCACGAGCGCGTAGCAGAACGCGTGGAAGGTCATGGCCGACGTGGCGGAGGTGGTGCGGGCCAACCGGCGCCCGATGCGGGCCCGGATCTCCTGAGCGGCCGCGCGGCTGAAGGTGAGGACGAGCACCTCGTCGGCGCGCACCGCACCGGACTCCACGCGCTGGGCCACCAGCTCGACCAGCGTCGTGGTCTTGCCACTGCCCGGCCCGGCGAGCACCTGGAGCGGTCCGCCGGTCGTGGCCACGTGGTCGAGCACGGCCTGCTGGCTGGGGTCGAGCACCACCGCGGGACCTGCCGACGCCGGACCACCGGGGCGCTGCAGGCGGTACGCGGTCGTGGTCACCCCACCATCTGAGCAGAGACCACCGACACGCTCAGACCGAGCCCTCCGGATCGACGTCGGTCCACAGCGCCTCGGCCATGTGCACCCGGCCGTTGCGCACGGGCGTCCCCTCGTCGGCCCAGCGCGCCTGCGCCTCGATCATCAGCGGCGGCACCATGGTGCCGTCGGCGCGCGGGACCCGCCACCAGCAGACCGCGTGGCCGTGCGTGGACATGATCCGTCCGACGTACCGCGGCCCGTAGCCGTCCGCGAGCAGCTCCGCGATGCGCCCGTACGGGAGAACCTTCCCCTCCGGGATGCGCTCCACCAGGCTCAGCACGCGTTCGACGTAGGCCTCGTCCATGGGTCGATCATCCCCGACGTCGCGCTGGGGGTTGGAGCTGCGGCTGCGTGGGTGCGGGTGGGCCTCGACCTGCGGCTGCGTTGCTCCGGGTGGGTCTTCTCCTGCTGCTGCGCTCCCGCGGGTGGGTCTTCGGCTGCGGCTGCGTCGCCCGGGGTGGGTCTTCTCCCGCTGCTGCGCTCCCGCGGGTGGGTCTTCTCCTGCTGCTGCGCTCCCGCGGGTGGGTCTTCTCCCGCTGCTGCGTCGCTGTGGCTGCGAGGCGGGTCGGTCTCCGAAAGGGCCTCGACCGGCGGACGGGTCCGGGCTCGGGCGAGCACTCGGAGCGCAGCTCGGGGTGACGCAAGGTTCTGCGTTCGTGCGTGAGGGGGCGAAGGATGCTGCGTTCGCTACGGGATCCGGTCGTGAACGCAGCATCGTTCGGGTTGGTGCACGTGAAGGCAGAATCCTGCGTCCGCGGGGGCGATGGTGCGCGGCGGTGGGGTAGGGATTCTCCCTTTGCGCGGACCGTTCCACGGAAAGGGAGAACCCCTACCCGTACGGGGCCCCTGGTCGTCGCCACGATGCTTCCTTCGCGAGGAACGGTCCACGCGAAGGAAGAATCGTGCGTGGATCCCGCGCAGTTGGAGAATCGTGGCCGCGCCCCGCAGACCCACCCGAGCTGAGTCCCACCGCTCCGGTCGAGGCCCTCTCGAGACCACGCCCACGCGGCGCCACAGCGACGCAGCAGCGAGCGAGAACCCAGCCGCGCCCCGCAGACCCACCCGAGCCCAGACCCCCGCTCCGGTCGAGGCCCTTTCGGAGACCACACCCACTCGGCGTCACGACGACGCAGCAGCACGCGGGAACTCATCCGCGCCCCGCACACCCAGCCGAGCCCAGTCCCACCGCCGCGGTCGAGGCCCTCTCGAAGACCGGCTCCACGACGAGCCGAGGAGGCGCAGCACCGGCACCACGCGAAGCCCAGCGGCGCAGCACCGGAGCCGCTCGAGGCCGCCCGTACCTACCCGACGCCGGCGACGAGCCCCTCCCCCGACGCGACGAAGCCGCGAGGCGAGCGCCCAAGGCACCCACCCCGCGGCTTCGCGGGTCCAGCAGGTCAGTACGTCGGCTGGCTCGGGTCGATCTGGTTGACCCAGGCCACGACGCCGCCACCGACGTGCACGGCGTCCTTGTAGCCGGCGCCCTTCAGCACGGCGAGCGCCTCGGCCGACCGGACGCCCGACTTGCAGTGGAGCACGACCTGCTTGTCGTCGGGCAGCTCGGAGAACGCCTTGCCGTTGAGGAAGTCGCCCTTCGGGATGAGGACCGAGCCCGGGATGTGGTTGATGTCGCGCTCGACCGGCTCGCGCACGTCGACGAGCACGAAGTCGCGGCCACCGTCGGCACGCTCCTTCAGCCAGCCGTCGAGCGTGCCCACGGAGATCGTCGAGTCCGCCGCCGCGTCGGCCGCCTCGTCGCTGATCGCACCGCAGAACGCCTCGTAGTCGCTCAGCAGCTCGGTGGGCAGCACGCCGTTCGGGTCGCGCTGGACCTTGAGCGTCGTGTACCGCATCTCGAGCGCGTCGTAGACCATGAGGCGGCCGATGAGCGGGTCACCGATGCCGGTGATCAGCTTGATGGCCTCGGTGACCATGATCGAGCCGATGGACGCGCACAGGACGCCCAACACCCCGCCCTCGGCGCACGACGGGACCATGCCCGGCGGCGGCGGCTCGGGGTAGAGGTCGCGGTACTGCGGACCCTCCTGGGCCCAGAACACCGACACCTGGCCCTCGAAGCGGTAGATGGAGCCCCACACGTACGGCTTGCCGAGGATGACCGCGGCGTCGTTGACCAGGTAGCGCGTGGCGAAGTTGTCGGTGCCGTCGACGATCAGGTCGTACTGGGCGAAGATGTCGAGCACGTTGTCGGTGTCGAGCCGCTCCTGGTGCACGACGGTCTTCACGTACGGGTTGACCTCGGCCACGGACTCCGCGGCGCTCACGGCCTTGGGCCGGTCGATGTCGGACTGGCCGTGGATCACCTGACGCTGCAGGTTCGACTCGTCGACCACGTCGTCGTCGATGATGCCGAGCGTGCCGACGCCGGCCGCGGCGAGGTAGAGCAGGGCAGGGCTGCCGAGGCCGCCGGCACCGATGACCAGCACCTTGGCGTTCTTGAGCCGCTTCTGCCCGTCCATCCCGACGTCGGGGATGATCAGGTGCCGGCTGTAGCGGCGGACCTCGTCGATGGTGAGTTCGTCGGCGGGTTCCACGATGGGGGCGACCACGGCTGCTCCTCGCAGGGACGGTGATGGGGGTACTCCCGGGTCAACGCCGGGCGCGTCCTCCATTGTTCCCCCGCCGGCATCGACCGCCGGGTGCCGTCCGCCCCCTGGGACGCGCCGCCGTCACGGCGACGCGCGGAGCGCCCCGACGGGCCCGCGTGGCACGGGGCACTAGGCTGACCGGGTGAGCGAGACCCCCACCCTGCGTCCGCGCGCCGGCCGACTGCCGCGGCGCGCCCGACGCGCCCAGCTCCTGGAGGTCGCCCTCGAGGTCTTCGTCGAGCAGGGGTACCACGCGGCGTCGATGGACGAGATCGCCGAGCGTGCCGGAGTCTCCAAGCCGGTCGTGTACCAGCACTTCCCCGGCAAGCTCGACCTCTACCTGGCCCTGCTCGAGAGCTCGTGCGACGAGGTCGTCGACGAGGTCAAGCAGGCGCTCGCCTCCACCCAGGACAACCGTCGTCGCGTCGAGGCCACGATGGAGCTCTGGTACCAGTACGTCGCCGACCAGGGCGCCGCGTTCCGGCTCGTGTTCGAGTCCGACCTCACGAACGACCCCGACGTCCGCGAGCAGGTCGACCGGGTCGTGCGCGAGTCGGCCGTCGCGATCGCCGAGGTGATCCGCGAGGACACCGGCCTGCCGCAGGAGGCCGCGTACCTGCTGGCCGTCAGCCTCGTGGGCATGGGCCACGTCGGCGCCCGCAACTGGCTCTCGGAGTCCTCGTCGCTGTCGCAGGAGGACGCCGTGCGGCTCGTCGCCGGGCTCGCCTGGCGCGGCATCGGCGGCTTCCCCCGCGAGACCAACGACCCCGCCTGACGCGGCACGGCCCGATCGGGCCGCACCTCGTCCGGCACCACACCCGCACCACACCAGACATCACGAGAGGACCGACCATGGAGGTCAAGATCGGCGTGCAGAACGCCGCCCGCGAGCTGTCCGTCGAGACCGACGAGGCACCCGAGTCGGTGCTCGCCAAGCTCGACACCGCCCTGAAGGACGAGACGGTCTTCAGCCTCACCGACGAGAAGGACCGCACCGTCGCGGTCCCGGCCGACAAGGTCGCCTACCTGTACTTCACCGCCGACACCGGTCGCAAGGTCGGCTTCGGTGCGGTCACGCAGGAGACCACCTGACGGACCGGGGGCGCGCATGAGCTTCCAGGGCTTCCCCGTCGCGGCGCTCGACTTCTACGACGACCTCGAGGTCGACAACACGAAGGCGTTCTGGGAGGAGCACCGTCATGTCTACGACACGGCGGTCAAGCAGCCCATGACCGCGCTCATGGCCGAGCTGGCCGACGAGTTCGTCCCTGAGGGTGAGCGCGCGAAGATCTTCCGCCCGTTCCGCGACGTGCGGTTCTCCCACGACAAGACTCCCTACAAGACCCACCAGGGCGCGTTCGTGCAGGTGGCACCTGGGACGGGCTACTACGTGCAGGTGGGTGCACCGGGCGTGCGCACCGGCGTCGGGTTCTACCACGCCACGCCCGCCCGGCTCGCCTCGTTCCGGGAGGCCGTCGACCACGAGACCTTCGGGACCGGGCTGCAGCACATGGTCGCGCGTCTTGAGGGCCGGGGCTGGACGGTCGGCGGCGACGCCGTCAAGACCGCGCCGCGCGGCTGGTCGGCCGACCATCCGCGCATCGACCTGCTGCGTCACCGCACGCTCACGCTCGGGCGCGACCACGGCTTCGAGCCGTACGTGCACACCGCCGAGCTCCTCGAGCGCGTGCGCGAGGACTGGCGTGCCGGACGGCCGTTCCTGGACTGGGTGCTCACCCACGTCCGCGGCTGAGCCGCACCACCGGACCATCCGGAGTCCCAGCGGGCCGTGCCTGCTCGGCGTCGCGGCATTCGTCGTCCGCGACGATCCGCGGGATCCGACGCCTCTGGTCTAGGTTCTTCCCATGTGGAAGGACGACGACGGCGTCACGCACTCGATCGCCCTGCCTGATCCGACGACGGCCATGACGGCACGCACTCTCGCGGGCCTGGAGGCGCTGTCCGTCCACGAGCGACGACGAGCCTTCGCATCGCTGATGGACTACTTCTCCGCCGACCGCGCAGAGGGGCGCCTCGACACGGTTCCTGCTTCCGACCTCGGGCCCGTCGACACGCCCTTGCCGAACGGCTACATCGACGCCGCGATCCGTTCTGCGGAGGACGTGATGGACGTCGTCCGCAGTGCCGAGCCGGCCTGGCGCCACGACGTCGGTGAGGTGCTCCTGGACTACATCGACTCGACGCGGGCCGACCGGGACCTCGAGCTCGTTCCGGTGGCCGTCAAGCAGGCCGCCAAGGTCGAGCCGTGGGGTTCGGTCCTCTGGCCGCACGACCACGCGGTCGCTGCCGTGCAGGCACTGGCGACGGCTGGGTTCATCGTGTCCGCCCTCTCCGTCCGCACGTACGACGAGGACGGTGAGTACGTCGAGATCGACTGGAGCCTCTACTGCGGAGACGACCCGGCGGAGGGTCGCGACCATGCGCTGACCGCTCTGCGCCGCGAAGACGTCCCTGCTGGCTGGATCCTCGTCCGGTGGGAGTAGCACCCCGTCCCGTCCCGTCGCGACGCGACCGGTGCGTGCCGGCCCGGAGCTGATCGCGTCTGCGCGGACAGACCCGAGGGTCAGGCCGCCAGGCCGAGGCGCGCCATGCGTTCGGTGTGCGCCTCGGTGATCCGGGTGAACATGCGCGAGATCGCCGTCAGGTCCAGTCCGGGCGTCTCGATGCCGCCGACGAGGACGGCGCTCAGTGCGTCGCGCTCGGCGACGAGCGTCTGGGCCTGCCGCAGCGCCTCCCCCATGAGCCGACGTCCCCAGAGCGCGAGGCGGCCGCCGACCCGAGGGTCGGCCTCGATCGCGGCGCGCACCTGGTCGACGACGAACTCCGAGTGACCGGTGCCGCTGAGCGTGTCGACCACGATCTCGCGGGTCACCGGGTCGAGGTAGGCGGCGATCTCGCGGTAGAAGTCGGCGGCGAGCCCGTCGCCGACGTAGGCCTTCACGAGGCCCTCGACGAAGTCGGCGGGACGGGTCTTGCGGTGGAAGTCACCGAACGTGGCCTCGAACGGCTCCATCGCGGCGAACGGGTCCTCGCCCATCTCGACGAGGCGGTCGCGCAGGACCTCGAAGTGGTCGAACTCCGCCGCGGCCATCGTGGCCACCTCGACCTTGCTGCTCAGGTCGGGCGCCATCTGGGCGTCGGCGACCAGTCGCTCGCACGCGCTCAGCTCGCCGAAGGCCAGCACGCCGAGCAGCTCCACGACGCCGCGGCGGTACTCCGGATCGTCCAGGGCCGAGGGTGCGGGGGCCTCCGGAGGGCGGCCCGAGCGGCCCGACTTCGCGTTCTTCGCCATGCGCCGCAGCGTAGCGCGCTGAGGACCCGCCGCCGCCTGTGTGCCGCCGCAGGGGCCGAGACGGGTAGACTGGCCGTGCCCTTGGGGCCGTATCTCCGTCGTGAGGTCTCGGACGCACCGTCGTCGCCGACACACGACACGTATCGAGATCCCTCTCTGTTCCCTCACGAAGACGAGTACCTGTGACCACGTTCACCGATCTGGGCGTCATGCCCGAGATCGCCGACGCGCTCGACGCGGTCGGCATCAGCAGCCCGTTCCCCATCCAGGAGATGACCCTCTCCGTGGCCCTCATGGGCACCGACCTCATCGGTCAGGCCCGCACCGGCACCGGCAAGACGCTGGCGTTCGCCATCCCGGTCATCCAGCGCACCGTCGCGCCGCACGACGCCGACTACGACCAGCTGGCCGCCCCCGGCAAGCCCCAGGCCCTCGTCGTGGCCCCGACGCGCGAGCTCGCGCTCCAGGTCGCCAACGACTTCAAGACGGCCTCGGCCAAGCGCGGTACCCGCAACATCACCATCTACGGCGGCGTCCCCTACGAGGGCCAGCTCGACGCGCTCGAGAAGGGCGTCGACATCGTCGTCGGCACGCCCGGCCGCATCCTCGACCTCGCCAACCGTGGCGCGCTCGACCTCTCCCACGTCAAGTCGCTCGTGCTCGACGAGGCCGACGAGATGCTCGACCTCGGCTTCCTGCCCGACGTCGAGTCGATCCTGGCCAAGACGCCCGAGACCCGCCAGACGATGCTGTTCTCGGCGACCATGCCGGGCGCCATCGTGTCGCTGGCGCGCAAGCACATGCGCCACCCCATGAACATCAGGGCGGAGTCGCCGGAGGAGAACGACACCGTTCCCGCCACCGCCCAGTTCGTCTGGCAGGCGCACGAGCTCGACAAGGCCGAGGTCATCGCCCGCATCCTGCAGGCCGAGGACGTCCAGCGCGTCATCATCTTCACCCGCACCAAGCGCACCGCCCAGCGCGTGGCCGACGACCTCATCGACCGCGGCTTCCCGGCGTCGCCCCTGCACGGCGACATGGCGCAGGGCGCCCGCGAGAAGGCGCTGCAGGGCTTCCGCGACCACAAGGTCGACGTGCTCGTGGCCACCGACGTCGCCGCACGCGGCATCGACGTGGCGAACATCAGCCACGTCATCAACTACAACTGCCCCGAGGACCACAAGACGTACGTGCACCGCATCGGGCGCACAGGTCGCGCCGGCGCCTCGGGCATCGCCGTCACCTTCGTCGACTGGGCCGACCTGTCGCGCTGGAAGCTGATCAACGCCGAGCTGGACCTGCCGTTCGCCGAGCCCCAGGAGACGTACTCCACGTCGGACCACCTGTTCCACGACCTGGGCATCGACCGCTCGGTCAAGGGCCGGCTCAAGCCGCCGTCGCCCAAGGAGCCTCGCAAGGACGGCGACCGTGGCCGTGGCGGCCAGGGCGGACGCGGCCAGGGCGGGCGCAGCCAGGGCGGGGACCGCAACCGCGGCTCGGACCGCCGACGCTCCGACGACCGCCAGCAGAACGGTTCCGGTCAGGACCGACCGGCCCGCAACGGCTCGGCCGCCGGCGCGTCCGGGCGGGGTGGCGAGGG
>NZ_JANLGG010000034.1:0-31227 GCF_024655735.1 Aeromicrobium sp. 50.2.37 | reverse complement strand
CCCTCCCCCGGCGCCCGCACCAGCCGCGACCTCCAGGTCCACGACCACGACACCGTCGAGGGCGGCGCCGACCTCGCCGTGATCGGTGACGCCGACGAGAGCCCGTCGGACGACGGTGGTTCCGACGAGGCGCCCGCCGAGCCGGAGGACACCGAGGACGCCGACGTCGAGGAGGGCTCCTCCGACGACGAGGGCTCGTCCGACGACCAGGCACAGGCCGAGCAGCCCGGCGAGGAGCCGGCCCGCGAGTCCGACGGCACGCCCACCAACCAGGACGGCGAGGAGCCCCACCTGGAGACGAACCAGACCGGCGAGGGCACCGAGGTCAAGCTGCCCGAGCTCGGCGAGAGCGTCAGCGAGGGCACCGTCACCACGTGGCTGAAGGCCGTCGGCGACACCGTCGAGGTCGACGAGCCCCTGCTCGAGATCTCCACCGACAAGGTCGACACCGAGATCCCCTCCCCGGTCGCCGGCACGATCCTCGAGATCAAGGTCGACGAGGACGAGACCGTCGAGGTGGGCGCCGTGCTCGCCATCGTCGGCGACGCCTCCGCGGCCGGTTCGTCCGGTGGCGACTCCGGCTCGTCGAAGGACGAGGCTGCGGCCGACTCCGGCGAGACCGACCCCGCCGAGGATCCGCAGAAGGCCGAGGAGCTCGAGGAGGCCGCCGAGGCCGAGAAGAGCCAGCCGGAGAAGGCCGACGAGGTCGCGAAGTCCGACTCGGGCTCCAGCGCACCCGCCCCGACCGCAGAGCCGGAGAAGCAGGCCCACCCCGAGAACGAGGCCCGCCCCGAGCCGACGAAGGACGCCCCGCAGCAGAGCTCCGGTGCCTCGACCCAGAGCGGCGGCGACACCTACGTGACGCCGATCGTGCGCAAGCTGGCCAAGGAGCACGGCGTCGACCTCGCCGCCGTCACCGGCAGTGGCGTGGGCGGTCGCATCCGCAAGCAGGACGTGCTCGACGCGGCCAAGAAGGCCGAGGAGCAGAGCAAGCCCGCGGAGCAGGCGCCTGCGGCCGCTTCGGCACCCGCGGCGGCCGCCGCCTCGACCGAGCCGTCGCCCCTGCGCGGCAAGACCGAGAAGGTCAGCCGTCTGCGCAAGGTCATCGCCGCGCGGCTCACCGAGTCGCTGCAGATCTCGGCCCAGCTCACGCAGGTGCACGAGGTCGACGTCACCGAGATCGCGCGACTGCGCGCCAAGCACAAGAACGCGTTCCTCGAGCGCGAGGGCGTCAAGCTGACGTTCCTGCCGTTCTTCGCGAAGGCCGTCGTCGAGGCGCTCAAGGCCCACCCGACGCTCAACGCCGCCCTCGACCTCGAGGAGGGCACCGTGACCTACCCGTCCGGTGAGCACCTGGGCATCGCGGTCGACACCGAGCGCGGTCTGCTCGTGCCGACGATCAAGGACGCCGGTGACCTCTCGATCGCGGGCCTGGCCCGCAAGATCGCCGACGTCGCGGAGCGCACGCGCACCAACAAGATCTCGCCCGACGAGCTCTCCGGTGGCACGTTCTCGATCACGAACCTGGGCAGCAACGGCGCCCTGTTCGACACGCCGATCATCAACCAGCCGCAGGTCGCGATCCTGGGTGTCGGTGCCGTGGTCAAGCGTCCGGTCGTCATCACCGACGCGCAGGGCAGCGACAGCATCGCGGTGCGCAGCATGGCCTACCTGGCGCTCACCTACGACCACCGCCTCATCGACGGTGCCGACGCCGGCCGGTTCCTGACCGCGGTCAAGGAGCGGCTGCAGAGCGGCTCGTTCGAGGGCGAGCTGTGATCGGCTGACATGCACGTCGTCATCGGCGGTGCCTCGGGCTTCCTGGGCTCGGCCCTCGTCTCGCACCTGCGGGACGAGGGTCACCAGGTGACCCGCCTCGTCCGGTCGGGAAGCCCCGGCCCGGACGCCTCCCTGTGGGACCCGCGCAAGGGTCGGGTCGACCAGGTGCTGATCGACCGGGCCGACGCGGTCGTCAACCTGTCCGGGGCCACCATCGCCCGGTGGCCGCGCACCAGCTCCTACAAGAAGGAGCTGTGGTCCTCGCGCGTCGACGCCACCACCACGCTGGCCAAGGCCGTGGCCGCCTCCGACTCCCCCACCGTGCTGCTGTCGGGCTCGGCCATGGGGATCTACGGCGCCGACCGTGGTCAGGAGCCGCTCACCGAGGGCGCCGCCCACGGAGACGGCTTCCTCGCCGACCTGTGCGTCGCGTGGGAGGCCGCCGCCGAGCCTGCCGTCCAGGCCGGGCAGCGGGTCTGCCTGCTGCGCACCGGCCTGCCCCTCGACGACGAGGGCGGCCTGCTCGGCCCCATGCTGCTGCCGTTCAAGGCCGGGCTGGGTCCGCGGCTCGGCAAGGGCACGCAGCGCATGTCGGTCATGTCGCGGCGCGACTGGGTCCGGGCCGTGGCGTTCCTGCTCGAACGCGACGACCTCTCCGGTCCGGTCAACCTCTCCCTGCCCGACGCCCCCACCAACGCGGAGTTCACCGACGCGCTCGGCGACGCCCTGGGTCGGCCGACGTTCCTCGTCGCCCCGGCGCCCGCACTGAAGGTGGCGCTCGGGGCGCTGTCCGACGACCTGCTGGGCTCGCTGCGCATGGTGCCCGCCGCACTGCAGGCTGCCGGGTTCGTCTTCGAGGATCCCGACCTGCGTAGTGCGCTCGCGTCGGCACTCGCCGACGACCGTGCTTCCTGAGCCCACCGGGACCCATCCCGACACCGCCGAGTCCCTGGTCCGGTACCTCGCCTTCTTCCGGGCCGAGGTCCGGCGCAAGATCGACGGTCTCGAGCCGGACGCGCTCCGCACGACCGTCCTGCCGTCGGGCTGGACGCCGCTCGAGCTCCTGTCGCACCTCGTGCACATGGAGCGACGGTGGTTCGTGTGGGGCTTCCTCGGCGAGCCGCTGCCCGACCCCTGGGGCGACCAGGGACCGGACGGACGCTGGTCGACCACGGACTCGCCGGAGTCGCTGCTCGCACGGCTCGAGGCGGGCGGGGCGCGCACCGAGTCCGTGCTGCGCGGGCACCCGCTCGCCACACGCGCAGCCCTCGGTGGTCGCTTCGACGCGGACCCACCCACGTTGCACGCCATCGGCTTCCACGTGCTGCAGGAGTACGCGCGGCACGCGGGTCATCTCGACGTCGTGCGCGAGCTCGTCGACGGTTCGGTGGGCGAGGACGCGTCAGCGTGAGGCCACGACCCGCCACCCGTTCGCAGTGTCCTCGAGGGTGACCAGACGGCGAGTGGGCTCGTCGCTCGGCAGCGTGTGCCCGGCACCCCTGGCCACGGCCCTCGTGGGCCCGAGGCGGTCGACCACGTCGAGGACCACGCGGTCGCGGTCGCGCTCGACCACTCGGCAGGACGACCGCAGTTGGGCCATGCCCTCGAGCCGCAGCGAGCGCTCGGCGTAGTCCTCCAGCACCTCGACGTCGCGCTCGCGCAGGCCGTCGGACGCGTACACCGCCGCGAGCCGGTCGACGTCGGCCTGGACGAACGCGTGCGCACGCTCGGCGTCGAGACGGCCGAGCAGCAGGCACTCCTCGGCGGTGTCGCCCGGCCCGAGCAGGGTGCCCCACCAGGTGACGAGGGCAGCGAACCAGGCAGTCATCCCCGCAGCGTGCCCGGCGCGGCCGCGAGGGTCGAACGCGTGTCCACAGGCGGGCTACCGTAGGAGGCGTGACCCTGGAGATCATCGACGACTGGTACGGCGAGCGCGCTCTGGACTACGAGGCGGCGTGGGAGCTGCAGCGCGAGCTGCACGCCCAGCGCGTGGCCGGCGAGATCGACGACACCGCCCTCTTCCTCGAGCACCCGCCCGTCTACACCGCGGGCAAGCGCACCGAGCCGCACGAGCGTCCGTTCGACGGGACCCCCGTCGTCGACGTCGATCGCGGCGGCAAGATCACCTTCCACGGTCCCGGCCAGCTGGTCGGCTACCCGATCACGAAGCTCCCGTCGCACGTGCTCGTCGTCGACTACGTCCGGCGCGTGGAGGAGGCCCTCATCCGCGCAGTCGCCGACCTCGGCGTCGCGGCCGGTCGGGTCCAGGGCCGCTCGGGCGTGTGGCTCGCGGCCGACGCCCGTGGCGCGGAGCGCAAGGTCGCCGCGATCGGCATCCGCGTGACCCGCGGCGTCACGATGCACGGCTTCTCGCTCAACGCCGACGTCGACCTCGACTGGTACGACCGGTTCGTCCCGTGCGGCATCGCCGACGCCGGCGTCACCACGCTGTCGAAGGAGCTCGGGCGCGACGTGACCGTCCCCGAGGCCGCGGCGGCCGTCCGCCCGCACCTGGAGGACCTGCTCGCCTGGGAGCCGTACACGCCGTCGCCGGACCTGCAGACGGCCGAGCACGGGCACCCCCCGGAGGTGCCCGTGCTCGGTCTTCCCGGACTGGCCGGCTGACGCCTCAGGCGTCGGAGCTGGCCAGCGCCTCGCGGTAGGAGATCTTGTCCCCGGTGCGCAGCAGGGTCCGCTCGTAGACCGCTGCCCCGACGCGCACCATGACCGCGGCGACCACGATCGTGCCACCGAGCGCGACGGCGATCTGCCAGATCGGGACAGCACCCTCGGCCATCCGCGCCGGCATGAGCATGGTGGAGACGATCGGGACCATCGACAGGACCTCCTTGACAGCGTCTCCGGCGAAGAAGTACACGAAGTACGGCACCATCAGCAGCATCTGCGCGGGCATCGTCGTGGACTGCAGGTCCTGCTGGCGCGACGCCAGGGAGCCGGCGACGGCCCAGAGGCTCGCCAGTGCGGCGAAGCCGATCACGAAGAACCCGATGTAGCTGATCATCGCCGGGGCCACGACCTCGAGCCCGGACAGCTGGCCCGTGACCGCGAGCCCGATGGCCGCCGCGGCGACGAACAGGACGATCTGCCCGATCGCCAGCACGGTGCTTCCGGCGATCTTGCCCCACAGGAGCTGGCGGATCGGGACGGCGGCGGCGAGGATCTCGACGACGCGGCTCTCCTTCTCCTGCGTCACGCTGCCGGCGATGGCCATCCCGAAGCCGATCGCGGTCAGGAAGAACAGCAGGATGAAGCCGAAGGCGGCTGCCTGCCGCAGGCCCGCGTCCTTCGACGCCGGGTCGAGCAGCCGCTCCTGCGTGGTGGTCCCGGACTGCAGGGCGCCCAGGTCGACCTCCTGCGCGGCGGCGTTGCTCTCCAGCGCCTGGGAGGACACGGCGATCTCGAGCGCCTGGGAGACGGTGGAGTCGACGTCGCGGTCGCCCACGACCTCGTAGCCGTCGCTGGTGGCCAGGAGCGCCGCGTCGGCGTCCCCGTCCTCGACCAGACGCTCGGCCGCCCTGGTGTCCTCGACCCGGTCGGCCTTGATCGTCACCCGGTCGTCGAGGTTGGTCGCGACCGCGGACGCGGCATCGACCGCCTCGGCGGCTGCCGGGTCGACCACGGCGACGGTGCGGTCCTGGTCGCGTCCCTGGAAGAAGTCGGCACCAATGATGCCGCCGAGGATGATGACGAACGACAGGACCGTGGTGATCAGGAACGACTTCTCCCACACACGGGTGGTGATCTCACGCTGGGCGACGACGCGCCAGAGGTTGCGCGTGCCGCGGGGGCTGGAGGTGCTCATCGGACGGACTCCTTGAAGATCTCGGAGAGGGGCTGGTGGTCACGGGCGATCTCGATGACCGCGCTGCGCTCCCCGACGTGGCGGACCAGCTCGGGCGCGGTCAGGCCGTCGAGGTCGAGCAGGGCCGTGGGCCCGTCGACGTCGCGGACGACGACGCCGCGCAGGTCGCGGAGCCAGGCGGCGTCCTCGCCGTCGAGGACCACGCGGTAGCGGTCGGCGCCGCGACCGCGGAGCTCCTCGACGGGTCCGGCGGCGACGAGGCGACCACCGGACAGGATGACGAGGTCGTCGCACAGCCGCTCGACGAGGTCGAGCTGGTGGCTGGAGAACAGCAGCGGAAGGTCGCCCGCCTCACGCTGGAGCAGGTCGACCATGGAGTCGACGGCGAGCGGGTCGAGACCGCTGAACGGCTCGTCGAGCACGAGGGCTGCGGGCCGGTGGACGAGGGAGGCAGCGATCTGGATGCGCTGCTGGTTGCCGAGGGACAGCTCGTCGAGGAGGTCGTCGGCGCGGCCCTCGAGGCCGAAGTGGCCGAGCAGCTCGTCGGTGCGGCGGCGTCCCTCGTCGGGGGTCATGCCGTGCAGGCGCGCGAAGTACACGAGCTGGTCGCGCAGCTTCATGCGCGGGTAGAGGCCGCGCTCCTCGGGCATGTAGCCGAAGGAGCGGCGCACCTCGGCCGTGGCGGGCTCGCCGTTCCAGAGCACCTCCCCCGCGCTGGGTGCGAGCACGCCCATGATCATGCGCATGGTCGTGGTCTTGCCCGCGCCGTTCGCCCCCACGAATCCCGTGGTGCGCCCCGGTCGGACCTCGAAGGAGACGTCGTCGACGACGGTGACGTCCCCATAGCGTCTGGTGAGCTTCTCGACGGTGATCATGCGTCCACGCTAGGGATCCGAAGGACGGTGGCGCATCGGCCGCGCGGCCACATCTCCCTCCCCCACACGGCTACTCGGGCCCACCCCCGCTCCGCCGGTCGAGTGATCCGCTCCCCCGTCTCCGCTAATCCGCTCCCCGGTCTCCGCTGGTCGAGTAGCAGGCACGGCGAGCGCCAGCGAGCTCGTGCATGCGTATCGAGACCACTCCGGGCGGATCAGCGCTCAGCCGTGTCCCTCGCCTGGGTCTCGACACTCACCGGGTCTCGATCTCCGTCGCGGCTACGCCCCCCGCGCGACGGCTCCATTGCCTGAACCGCTCCCGCCCCCGCAAGCGGGAGGTACCCCCAGCTGCGCTCGCTCGGGTTCAGTCATCCATCAACCCTGACTCGAACGCGACGATGACCGCCTGCACCCGGTCGCGGGCACCCAGCTTCGTGAGGATGCGTGACACGTGCGACTTCACGGTGGCGCCGCTGACGAACATCTCCGTCGCGATCTCCGCGTTGCTGAGCCCACGGCCGAGCGCCTTCAGGACGTCGCGCTCGCGCTCGGTGAGCTCGTCGAGCACGCTCGCGTCGCCCCTCGACCGTCCGGTGGAGCGGGCGATGACGCGCTGGGTCACCTCCGGTGCGAGCAGCGCGTGACCCTGGGCGGCGAGCCCGATGGCGCTCACCAGGTCCTCGGGCGGGCAGTTCTTCAGCAGGAACCCGCTGGCACCGGCCTGCAAGGCGGCGAACAGGTACTCGTCGTCGTCGAAGGTCGTGAGGATGAGCACGCGGGCGTCGGGGTGGTCCTGCGCGATGCGGGCCGTGGCGGTGATGCCGTCGGTGCCGGGCATCTGCACGTCCATGAGCACGACGTCGGGCCTCAGCGCCGCGACCTGGCGCAGCGCCTCGTCGCCGTCGCGCGCCTCGCCGACGACCTCGATGTCGGTCTCGACCTCGAGGATCATCGAGAACCCGGCGCGGATCAGCTCCTGGTCGTCCACCAGCAGCACCCGGGTGGTCTGGTCGCTCATGCGTCCTCCTGGTCGACGGGGATGCGGACCCGGACCCGGAACCCGCCGGAGGGCCGGGGACCGATGTCGGCGATCCCTCCGTGCATGCCGGCCCGCTCGCGGATGCCGTCGAGCCCGAAGCCGCCGGACTCCCCGCTCGGGTCGGTGCGTGTGGGACCGTCGTCGAGCACCTCGACCTCCACGGCCGGGCGTTCGCCCGAGTCGGTCAGGTAGCGGACGGTGATCCGTGCCGACGTGGCACCGGAGTGACGGCGCACGTTGCTGAGCGCCTCCTGGGCCACGCGGTACAGCGACAGCCCCACGGTGTCCGGCACGGGGAACGGCGTCCCGACGACGTCGACCACGACGGCAGGACGTTCCGTCGTGACGGCGAGCGCCTCGACGTCGGCGAGCCCGGGCTGCGGCCCCCGGTCGGCCGACGGTGCCTCGTCGTCGGAACGCAGGAGCCCGACGATCTGGTGCATCTGGGACACCGCCTGCCGCGACGACGTCTCGATGGCGGTGAGCGCCTCGCGGGCCCGGTCCGGTCGCGACTCGAGCAGTCGCCCGGCTCCCGCGGCCTGGACGCCGATGCCGCTGACGTGGTGCGCCACGACGTCGTGCAGGTCACGGGCGATCCGGACCCGCTCCATCTGGACGGCCTGCTGCTGCTCGAGCCCCTGCACGGCCCGCTCACGCTCGCGCTGGTCCGCGACCATGGCGCTGCGGCGGGCGCTGAGGTAGGCCGACTGGCCCCAGGCGATGGCGCCGAAGAAGTAGACGACGTTGATGGCCAGGCTGTAGATGACGAGCGCCACCTTGGGCGGGAGCAGCCCGGTCTGCTCGCCGAGCGGCGCCATGGTCCCGTTGTTCAACGACCACAGCAACCAGCCGAACATGCCGATGAGCACGAGCCAGGTCACCGCCCACAGCGCTCGCGGGGCGCGGGACCACGCCCAGGCGGCGTAGAGAGCGGCGAACATCGCCATCTGGACGGTGAACACCACGCCGAGCTCCAGCAGCCGCTCGCCGATCACGACGAAGACGGCCGACACGAGCAGCAGCACCGTGAGCGGGAAGCGGCGGCGTCCGCACAGGGCGAGCCCGACGAGCCCGAACCACAGGTAGGCCTCCACGCCCTTCCAGCCCATCGAGGCACCGGACGCGCTGGCGTACACCTCGACCGAGGCGACGCTCACGAGAGCGGTCGCGATCCCGATCAGCACGTCGGTGCGAACCTGGTGCCGGGTCGGTCGCGGACGCGTCCACGAGCGGTCGAGTCTCCTCACGCCGCGACCCTATCGAGGCTACGCGCGCGTAGCCCTCCGAGCGGGTCACGGCTGGGGCGGCGGCGTACTGTGGAGGGCGTGACGATCGCACCCGAAGGCCGCAAGATGCTCAGGCTCGAGGTCCGCAACGCGCAGACCCCCATCGAGAAGAAGCCCGAGTGGATCAAGACCCGCGCCAAGATGGGGCCGGAGTACAACGAGCTGATGAAGCTCGTGAAGGGCGAGGGGCTGCACACGGTCTGCCAGGAGGCCGGCTGCCCCAACATCTTCGAGTGCTGGGAGGACCGCGAGGCCACCTTCCTCATCGGCGGCGAGCAGTGCACGCGGCGGTGCGACTTCTGCCAGATCGACACCGGCAAGCCGTCCGCGCTGGACCTCGACGAGCCGCGTCGCGTTGCCGAGAGCGTGCAGAAGATGCAGCTGCGGTACTCGACCATCACCGGTGTGGCGCGCGACGACCTGCCCGACGGTGGCGCGTGGCTGTACGCCGAGACGGTGCGCAAGATCCACGAGCTGAACCCGGGCACCGGCGTCGAGAACCTGATCCCCGACTTCAACGGCAAGCCCGACCTGCTCGAGCAGGTCTTCGACTCCCGGCCCGAGGTGCTCGCGCACAACGTCGAGACCGTGCCGCGCATCTTCAAGCGGATCCGTCCGGCGTTCACCTACGAGCGGTCGCTCGGCGTCATCACGCAGGCGCGCGACTACGGCCTGGTCACCAAGAGCAACCTGATCCTCGGCATGGGCGAGACCCGCGAGGAGGTCTCGCAGGCGCTGCGCGACCTGCACGAGGCCGGCTGCGACCTGATCACCATCACGCAGTACCTGCGGCCCAGCCCGCGCCACCACCCCGTGGAGCGGTGGGTCAAGCCCGAGGAGTTCGTCGAGCTCAAGGACGAGGCCGACGAGATCGGCTTCGCCGGCGTCATGTCCGGCCCGCTCGTGCGCTCGTCGTACCGCGCCGGCCGCCTGTACCAGCAGGCCGTCGAGAAGCGTCAGACCACGGGCGAGGTCGTGCTCCGCCACACGGACGGCGTCGCGTAGCCGCATCGTAGGATGGGGTCATGTCCAACCCCGCCGCGCCACCGAAGGGACGCCTGGCCCAGCTGCGCCAGGCGTACACGATCACCAAGCAGAACGACCGCAACATCGGGTTGATCCTGCTGCTGACGTTCCTGATCGGCGCCGGTGTGACCGCCATCCTCGGCGTGCTCGTGCTGGGCACGGGCCTGTTCGGGACGATCATCACGGTCGTCTTCTCGATCCTCATCGGCATCCTCGCGCTGCTGGCGGTCTTCGGCCGTCGCGCCGAGAAGGCCGCCTATGCCCAGGTGGAGGGCCAGCCCGGTGCCGCCGCCGGTGCGCTGCAGATGATGAAGCGCGGCTGGAACGTCAAGCCTGCGGCCGGGTTCACCAAGAACCAGGACGTCATGCACCGCGTGATCGGTCGCCCGGGCATCGTCCTCGTGGGTGAGGGCAACGGCTCGCGCGTGCGCAGCCTGCTCGCGGCCGAGCGCAAGAAGCACGTGCGCATCGTCGGCGACGACGTCCCGGTGATCGAGGTCGTCGTGGGTCGCGGCGACGGCGAGGTGCCGCTGCCCAAGCTGGTCAAGCACCTGCGCAAGATGCCGAAGTCGGTCAAGCCGGCCGAGCAGACGGCGATCATCAACAAGCTGAAGGCGCTCGACGCGATGCGTCCGACCGCACCCATGCCGCGTGGGCCCGTGCCCACGAGCATGAAGGGTGCGCGCCGGGCGATGCGCGGTTGATGCACGGGTCGACTCGCTGGCGGGGCCTGGCCGCCGCTGTCGCAGCTGCGGCCGTGCTGACCGGGTGCGGGGGCAGCGCGACGCCTGGTGAGATGTCGGCGCAGACGTACCGCTCGCTCGAGGCGCGCGGCGACCAGCTGACGCCCGAGACCGCGAAGGACCGGGGCGCCACCGACGACGACGAGCTCGCGCAGACCTTCCTCGACGAGGGTGGCGCGCCCGCCCCGTCGGGTGCCCAGTGCCTGTACGCCAAGACGTCGTACCGCGACTCCTACCGCGGCGTGGCGCGCTTCTGCTTCGAGGGCGACCGCGCGGTCTCCGTGGAGCGCAACCGCGCCGACCTCGACCAGTAGGTCAGCCGCGCACGCTCAGGTGCGCGACGCGGACGGCGGGGTGCGACGTGCGACCCGCGAGCCCGACACGATCTCGTGCAGCCCGCGCTGGTCCTCGTTCTGGATGAGTGCCGGGACCACGAGGCACAACAGCGCGGTGCGCAGCGCGGCCCTCGGCACGCCGATCGGGCGACCGTCGGGGCCGACGACGCCGATGCTCATGATCCGCTTGCCGATCGAGAAGCCGAGCGTGCCGGTGAGCAGGGTGACCTCGAGGAAGAACACGCCGAGCGTGTAGAACGAGCTGACCGCGCCCTCCCCCGCCAGCGGGGTGCGGGTGACGGCCACGACGCTCAACGTCGCGACGGCCCAGTCGATGAGGAGCGAGACCAGTCGGCGGCCGAACGAGACGTCGTACACGCCGGTGAGCCTATCGGCCCGGCCCGAGCCGCTGAGGTCGTCACCGCTGGTTCACCTGTCACAGGGACTTGTAACATGCCGGAAACAATGGAGTGACGACCGGGAAACTGCCTCTGCATAGCGTCGACGACGCGGACGCCGAGGCGGCCGCTCCCGCCACATCGACGAGAAGGCCACCAGCGCGTGGCCGAGGAGGCCCCATGTTCGGCAATGCCGACGAGTTCTTCAAGTACGTCAAGGACGAGGGCGTCGAGTACCTCGACGTCCGCTTCACCGACCTGCCCGGCATCCAGCAGCAGGTGACGCTGCCGGCGTGGACGTTCGACGCCGACGCCGCCGAGAACGGTGTGGCCTTCGACGGCTCGTCGATCCGCGGCTTCCAGAGCATCGACCAGTCCGACATGGTGCTGTTCCCCGACTTCGGCACGGCCTACCTCGACCCGTTCAAGGCCCGCAAGACGCTCGCCATGGAGTTCTTCGTCCACGACCCGATCACGGGTGAGGCGTACTCGCGCGACCCGCGCAACATCGCTCGCAAGGCCGAGGCGTACCTGGCCACCACCGGCATCGGCGACACCGCCTTCTTCGCCCCCGAGGCCGAGTTCTACATCTTCGACCGCGTCAACTTCGGCACGAGCGCCAACAAGTCGTTCTACGAGATCACGTCGCTGGAGTCGGCCTGGTCCACCGGTGGGGACCTGACGGACAACCGTGGCTACAAGGTCCGCTACAAGGGCGGCTACTTCCCCGTCGCGCCGACCGACCAGACGGCCGACCTGCGCAACGACATGATGTCGAACCTCGCCGACGCGGGCCTCGTCCTCGAGCGCGGCCACCACGAGGTCGGCACCGCCGGCCAGGGCGAGATCAACTACAAGTTCGACACGCTGCTCAAGGCAGCCGACGACGTCATGAAGTTCAAGTACATCGTCCGCAACACGGCCTGGGCCGCGGACAAGACGGTGACCTTCATGCCGAAGCCGATCTTCGGCGACAACGGCTCGGGCATGCACGTGCACCAGTCGATCTGGAAGGACGGCTCGCCGCTGTTCTACGACGAGGCCGGCTACGGCGGACTGTCCGACCTGGCGCGCCACTACATCGGCGGCATCCTGAAGCACGCCCCGTCGCTGCTGGCGTTCACCAACCCCTCGGTGAACAGCTACCACCGTCTGGTCCCGGGCTTCGAGGCCCCGATCGCGCTGGTCTACTCGGCCCGCAACCGTTCGGCCTGCGTCCGCATCCCGATCACCGGCTCGAACCCGAAGGCCAAGCGCATCGAGTTCCGCTGCCCCGACCCGTCGAGCAACCCGTACCTGGCGTTCTCGGCCCTGATGATGGCCGGCATCGACGGCATCAAGAACAAGATCGAGCCGCCGGCCCCGATCGACAAGAACATCTACGAGCTGCCGCCTGAGGAGTACAACGAGATCGACATGGTCCCGACGTCGCTCAACGCGGTGCTCGACAACCTGGAGCAGGACCACGAGTTCCTGACCCAGGGCGACGTGTTCACGCCCGACCTCATCGAGACGTGGATCGACTACAAGCGCACCGAGGAGATCCTCCCGGTCCAGCTGCGTCCGCACCCGCACGAGTTCGAGCTGTACTACGACATCTGATCGACGAGGTCGCTGAGCACGACTCAGCCACCTCTACAGAGGTCGCGACGCCCCCTGTCCGACGAAGCAAACCGTCCGCCGTCGGGCAGGGGTCGAGTCGTTGTTCGGGCAGGGCAAACGTCTGTTGGACACGACGTGCATCCCGCCCCGAAATGACGCGCCTTTCTGTCGCAGCCTGCAGATCTTCCTTTCGTGCCGCAGCCCCGGTTAGAGGGTGTTGATCATCGGCAGCGTCTTCTTCGGCCAGGTGGCTCCGGCTTTCTCGGCCTGTTTGAACTTGTCGGCTTCGACTGCGGAGAGCATGTCGACCAGGTAGATGAACGCCGCGCGGGACACCGATAGTGATTCGAGCATCGTGTCGACCATCTCCCGCACCGGGATGGCCTGCATCGTTAGTGTCGAGTCGACCTCGTGGAGGTCCTGGTGCAGCATCACGAACCGGTGCGTGCCAGCGTTCCGAACCCTCTGGGCGTCGGCGTGGACACCGCCAACTGTCATGTCGTAGGCGAGCTCAGCCATCGCGAGGACCTGCAATGTGATGGGCGCGTGCGCCAGCAGCGACGCCCTGAGTGTGTCGTACCGGTTCTCGGTCTTCTTCTCCGGTTCGAACCAGAACGTGCGAAAGTTGACCTTGTCTGGCCGGTCGCCGATACCGAGGTGCTCGTTCAACGCGACCGCAGTCTTGTCGAGAACGTCCAACGCAGCTCGGTGCGCCAGTACCAGCTTCGCCGAAGTCTCTCCGACGACTGCGTTCTGAAGCGTGTCGGTGTACACACCCGGGTCGTCTTCGCCCTGGGTCCAGCCTTCGTTCTCCGCAAACGCCTGCGAAGCTTCGAACCCTAGGCGTCGAGCAACCAGGTAGTCGCCCTTCAGTACGTTCAGGATGTCGAGGATCGTTGGCATGCCCGCATCGGTCGGGGAGCCAGATACCTGGTTCAGGTTGATGGTGTCCCAGCGGCCCTCGACATCGCTGGCGCCGACACCCTCCAGTCCGGCAACGAGCGCGAGTCGGTGCTTGGCGACCCATGCCTGGTACGCGTCCCCGGTTGCCGGCTCCACCCGCAAAGGAGCATGAGCACCCAGCAGTTCCATCTTGTCGAACCGCCTAGCGGCGTCTTCGCCGGCGACCTCAACTGTCCGAGCCCTGTTTTGATGAGCCATCGCCAGGTAATGGTCGAACAACGAGCACATGTGACCCTCGAAGTCCCACCCGCGGCCGATCGCCCACCCAATGAGCACCGCCGCGTTCCCGGCCGCGTTCCCGTTCGTCCGGTCGGCCTCCAACGCCTTCATGTAGGTGTCGTACGCCTCGACCCACCTTCCCGAGTGGTCGAGCGAGTTCGCCAAGTTGCACCATCGGCGCCCCTCGCCGTCCGGATCCGCACCGCCCAGAATGCGTGCCGACCAGGTCAGGTTGTACCGCCCGTCACGCAACAGGTCCCGCCCATTCCACCGAGCGACCGCCTGCGCCAGGTGCCACATCTCCTGCTTCGGACGTTCGCCGTCGTCCACCAACTCGTGGACCGCGTTCTCGGACGAGATGTCGGCCAGCCCGATGCGAGCGTTCGCAGAGAAGTACAGCGCGTCGGAGACCGCCTTCACATTTTCTTCCAGCTGGTAGGACTCGAGGACATCGGCCAGCCACATGTCCGCCATTCCCAGGTATGCAACATTGCGGACCCGCATGGCTGAGTCAATGAGGACGCCCGCGCAGTTCATCAGTACGTGCGCCGCCTGTTCGCTTTTCAACTCGATGGGGCCTTGGCCGTAGAAGCCGTGCACCATCGGCGGGAGCTCGGCAAGGACTCGCTTCGGGTCGGTGTCCACGTCGACTGCGAGCGCGAACAACTGCTTCTCGAACCCAGCAAGCTCTTCCTCCCTCATGCTCCCATTGTCCTCCCACGCGGTCCTATGGTGGAACATATTTGCGAACGTGTCGGCTGCTGCGAGTGCCCGCGAGTATCCACAAGTTCATCGGCTTTACTGATCAACGGCCGATGGGAGAGGGATACTGCGGCGTGCGTCCGATCATCGCGGGACTCACTGACCTCGCCGGTACTCCGCGTCTTGAAGGAATGCCCCGGACAACTCACCACCGGGCCGCTCGTACGACGCCCGCTCTCGGGCAAGCCGATCGACCGCCGCGACGCCAATAGAATGGTGGTCCGGCTCCCCAACGAACCCGACAGCCTGCGCCGCGTCAGCCCGCACTCCCTGCGCCACTCGACGGTCACCAACGCCCTCGATGCCAGCGGTTCTTTACACGACGCTCAGATCCTCGCCCGCCATGCCGACCGACCGCCGCCGAGCACTTAGGACCGAGCGCGAGGCAACCTCGACCGCCACGGTGTCCACCTCCCCACCGTCTCCGTCGCCGGGGTCTGATACTGCCAATCTCGGCCGATCGGCCTGACCGCACGCCTAGAACATTGCAGTAGTGCGCCGTTCCTGTTGAGATAGCGATTTGGAAAATAGCCGGAAAAGGGCGACTCTATCCCGCGGTTTCGGCAACGCTTCCGCAAAGGTGGACTTGCACGGTCCCCATGACCCAAACCATCAACGTCGTAGATCCGGACACGAGGTGTGAGTTGAAAGCGATCAAGCAATTCATGTGGGGCTACCAACCCCACTTCCGACTCTCCCTGACGCAAGCAGCGAAGGGATCCCTTGGCTCAATCGGAATCGTTGTAGCCCCCACGGCCCTGCTCATCGGATTCGAAGAGGAGCCCGGCGCGAACCCCATTTGCGTCGAGCCCGAGGGAGGTGGAATCGCACCGTCGGTATTCGCAGGCTGCGAGGCCGCCGGAGCAGCCGCCTACGAGGCACATGAAAGCCGTGGCTTGTTCAACACTCACCCAGAAGTTCACGAACGTTTTCATGCTGACCTGCTTGATCGGTGCCGGTCCGATGCCATCGCTGACGTGCTGGATGCCCAAGTGGACGCGGACACCCGCCGATGGTTTGTAGGACGCTCGGCGCGAGTCGGGCGCTATCGCGTTTACCCAGCGGTCGGTGTGCTGCGAGCACGGTGGGAGGCGCTTCCTGCTTTGAACACCAGGGATCACGATCACCGAAGTGAGATGTATCTGTCTCTAAACGAGGCGGTGATTCGCGAGGTTCTGGTAGCCGCGACGTTCGCCCTATCAATCTCGACCGAGCCCGAGGGGTTGCGATGGAATGATCGCGAAGAACTTGTCCGGCGAGCAGCTAAGGGGTTTATTCGTCAACTCGTCTACTTCAAGGGCGATTTCATGGGAGGCGACCTTGATGCTGCGATGAATCTTGTCGCAGCACAACCTTACGAAGGCCGCACTGGTGTTGGAACGCTGCTGTTGGCGAATGAAGTCGACTACACATCGAGTCTGACCTTCGAACGACCGATCAGCCTCAGCCAATCTCGCGCACTTCGCAAGGCACTCGAAATGACCGACTCCCACATTCATCTCACGACGAACGGGAACGAGGCTTTCGGCCTCGGCGCGCTATCCAACAGGTACGACCCCGCTGATGAATCTGCCTTCCTGCTTCGAGTAACTGGCCGCGGTTCTTGGGAACTGGAACATGCCGGGACGCCGCTCGTGACATTCACCGATGGTCACCCGAGTGTTCCGAGGGAACGAATCGCTCGCGAGTCGTTCGATGACGCGGTGAACCGATTGTTCGGGGACGCTGGCGACGGAGAACGCCTTTGGGACCTTGCACTCGCAGCCTCCCACCAGACACACGGGACCATGTTGGTGGTCCATGTGGATGCCCGCACCGAGTCAGTTCGCCTCACCCCTCCGGCCATGAGTGTCCGACCCGAGCTCTTGAATGAAGAAACGCTGCTCGCGGTCTCGTCGATCGACGGCGCGATAATCGTGGACCCGACCGGTCAGTGTCACGCTGTCGGCGCGATACTCGACGGCCGCGCCGCACCCGAGATTGGCGACGCCAGCCGAGGCGCGCGCTTCAACTCAGCCCAACGGTACTTGGCGGAGGCTGGCTCCGCGTGCCTGATCATCATCGTCAGCGAGGATGGGATGATCAATCTGATCCCTGACCTTCCGCGAAGGGTTGAGCGGTCCTACGTCGAGAGCGTCCTCGCCGAGGTCGAGGATCTTTCCAAAGAAATCCCCATCGACTTCGAGACGTTCCATAGGCGCGAGGACCACCTGCGGTCCCTGTCGTTCTACCTGTCACCTGAGCAGTGCGAGAGAGCCAATGCAGCGCGCGAGAGGGTTGAGTCGTTTCGCGAAGCCTCCTTCAGGCCGCATGACGGCCTGGGAGGCATCACGCGCGTCGGCTTTGCACGATTCGAACCCGATCCGCGTCTCAACGAGTCGCACTTCCTGCCTGAACCCTGACGTAGGGCTCGTTGGTTCGTATCCTGTGCACGTCATTGCGCCGCAATTGACCTACCTCTACTTCACGTCGGGCTGTCCGGTCGCTTGATAACAGCGGAACAACTTGCCCGTTCATCGCGTCACGACACGGCATCCCACCCGTCTCATGTCCGTCAGGACCTCAATGGGGGGATACGAAGATGTGGGACGAGAACTGGGCGACGCGAGCCGCCTGCACGGCGACGGACGATCTGTTCGTCAAGGGCGCGGAGCAGAACGTCGCGAAGCGGATCTGCAACGGGTGTGACGTGAAGGCGGCATGCCTGGCCGAGGCGCTCGACAACCGCATCGAGTGGGGCGTCTGGGGAGGCGCCACGGAGCGGGAGCGTCGGCAGATGCTGCGCCGGCGACCCGACGTGACGGCGTGGCGCGACCTCCTGAGGCTCGCAGCCTGACTCGTCCGCACGGTCGCGTCGTCGATTCGTTCGAGACGAGCTGAGAGCGGAACGGGTCAGGCGGAGATCTCTCCGGTCTTTCCCAGGCGGGCTCGGTCCGCCGCTCTCATGCCGCGGACGACGGAGCCGACGTCACGGACCTGCGAGCCGCCGCGCCAGGTTCCGCGCACGCCGTGCTGGCGGAGCATGTAGCCGTAGTAGTCCTCGACCTCGACGTCCTTGGCGATCAGCGCCGGGACCTTGGCGAGGGAGACCTCGCCGGTGGCGTCGTCGACGCGCGCGGTGACAGCGCCGGCCTCGAGCTGCGCGCGGGACTGCGCCTCCTGCAGGCGTTCGCCGATGCGCTCCGTCCAGCCCGCGTAGAACGCCGCGCGGGCCGTGCTTCCGTGCACCGGCTTGTGGGCGCCGGAGCGAAGGTAGGCGTCGCCGTCAGTCACCATCTGGATGACCAGCGAGGCATAGAGCGTCTTGGCCACCTCGATGTCGGTCGCGAAGCCGAACAGGGTGACGCCGGTGTTGTCGCCGCGGATCGTGCAGCGCAGGTCGTTGGCGCGGGACACCGCGATCATCAGGCTCACGTACCGGACGTTCGAGCGCTGACCGATGTGCCCGAGGCGCACCGCCTCGAAGGTCGGCTGCGCCGCCGCTTCGCCCTGGCTCGCCCCGGCCCGCGCGAGCGTCAGCTCGATCGAGTGCGTGGTGGCCAGCTCCTGGGCCTTGGCGAGGAAGGCGTCGCGCTCGGCCTCGGTGGAGGCGCCCTCGGCGTGGCGCAGCAGCTTGCCCACCTTCGCGACCATGCCGTCGTCGACGCCCTCGGGCCGGTCGACGCCGACCTCGCTGTACGCGGCGCGCAGCATCGCCGCGACCTCGCTCCACCCGAGGTCCTCGAGCAGCTGTATGAACGTGGCGCGGAACCCGGCCCCGTGCTCGTCGATGATCGCGCCGTCGAGGCCCGTGTTGAGGTGGTGCGCCAGCTCGTGCGCCACGACCATGCCGCGCAGTGCCCACGCTCCCCCGCGCTCGCGCTGTGGCAGCCAGATGGTGCCGTCGCGGTACGACGCGCGTCCCTTGCCCGAGTGCGCGACGACGCGCACCTCCTTGGCCTCGCGCCCGCGGTACCCCGAGCCGAACTGCTTGGTCTGCGCGCGGACCCGCTCCAGGGCGGCCTCGACGAACCGCTGCACCTCTGCCGGGCGCGTGAACCGCGGTTCGGTCTCGGGCGTGAACGTGACCCACCGGGCACCGCCACCGCGGGTCAGCCGGACCTGCACGGTGCCGTCGTCGGGCGAGACGGCGTCGAGCCACTCGGCCACCAGGTCCTCGGCCGCGTAGGTGGCGGAGGTCTCGGGATCGGTCATGCCGTGAACGGTGCCGGAGGTCACCGACACCGTGGTCGACGACCCGACCCTGCAGGCGACGCACGACACTTCCTGGACATTCTTCCCAGGTAGTGGTGGACTCGGTGCTGCGGATGACTCGGTCCGCGCAAGGGGGACGACCGATGACCTGGTGGAACCAGATGAGCACACGGGCCCGGGTGGGCGCCGTGGTCGGCGCGGTCCTCGTGCTGGTGCTCGGCACCGGGACGGCGTTCGCACTCACGTCGGGCGGGTCGGACAAGACCAACACGACGGCGACAGCGACCTCGACCACGTCGACCACGCCCACGGCGTCTGCGAGCCCGACCGACGACGCCGAGGCCTCCGACGACCCTTCCGGCGCGGGCCAGGCCAGCACCGGCGGCGCGTCGACCGGCACGATCGTGGTCACCGTCGCCACGTCCACCGGGAAGCGTCCGATCGAGAGCGGCGTGGCTGCCACGAACGTCGACACCGGCCGGCGCTACGACAGCGGCATGGGCAATGACCGTCCGTCGTGGACCCTGAAGGGCGTCGCCCCCGGCCGGTACGTCATCAGCGCCGGTTCGGACGACGACGACTGGGAGGCGGCCTGGTACGGCCAGACGAACCCGGTCGAGGGCGATCGGTCACAGGCGAAGGTGGTCACCGTCGAACCCGGCGAGACGGTGCGCGTCACCGTCACCCTCATCTTCTGGCCGTGCGCCGAGCCGCCCGGCACCTACCCCGAGTGCGGGACCAACCCCGACCCCGAGCCGACGCCCACGCCCTCCGCCTCGACCCCCGCCGCGGAGCCGGAGCCGTCGACCGCTCCCTGACGGGGAGCCTCGGACCCGTGCCCGCCGACCGTGGGCCGTCGTACGCTGCCCCATGGGCACCCTGACGTTCACCGCCACCATGTCCGTCGACGGCTACGTGGCCGACGCCGACGGCGACTTCCAGTGGGCCGGACCGGGTGACGCCGTCTTCGCCGCGCACATCGACCGGCTGTCCCAGGTCTCCACCGAGGTGCACGGACGCAAGACCCACCTGCTCATGGCGTACTGGGACGCCGAGCCGGAGCCCGGCGCGTGGGGCCCTGCCGAGCACGAGTGGGCCCGGCTGTGGGCCGGGACCGAGAAGATCGTCGCGTCGTCCACCCTGTCGCAGGACGACCTCTCGAAGGGTGCCCGCCTCGTGCCGCACCTCGAGCTCGACGAGCTGGAGCAGGTCGTGCGCGACGCACCGGGCGACGTCGAGATCTTCGGCCCCACCACCGCCGCACCCGCCATCCGCGCGGGACTCGTCGAGGAGTTCCGCCTCTACGTCGTGCCGAAGGTCGTGGGCGGCGGACTCCGGGCCTTCCCCGACGACGCGGACCTCGACCTCGAGCTCGTCGACGAGGGACGCCTCGACGCGGTCACGTACCTGCGCCTGCGTCGCCGCTGAACCCGACCCACGTCGCGCTCGGCACCACGAGACCGGTGCGTGTCGAAACCACATCGCAACCCCGCTGAACCTGGACGCTGTCCCCGCCGTGTGGTGAGGTGAACGGGTCGGTCTCTGCGTCGCGTTCTCGCGGCCGCCGGCAGTTCCTAGGGGGGACAACACGTGAACACAGGTATGTCTCGAGCCCGACGCGGGCTCACCATCGGGGCCGTCACTCTGGCCCTCGGGGTCGTCGCCACCACGCTCACCAGCGCCGGCGCCGCCACCACCGCGAAGTCCACGCCCGTGCCGATCGCCACGCCCGAGGGCCAGGTCAGCAGCTACGTGGTCAACGCCAAGAAGGCGAACGCCACCGGCACCGCCGACGCGCGCGCCATCGTGAAGAAGGCCGGCGGCACGGTCATCCAGCAGTGGCCGCAGATCGGCGTGATCGTGGCGCACTCCACCCACGCCGACTTCCGCGCCGACGTCTACCGACTCGGTCGCAAGAGCGTCGCGTCCGTGGGCGCCACCCGCACCGTCCCGGTCAGCGAGCGCACCGAGTCCACCACGCTGCGCAAGAGCCAGGGCGTGGTCAAGGAGGAGTTCGCCAACACCGCAGACGAGTACGTGAAGCCCGACCCGCGTGAGGGCGAGCAGTGGGACATGGCGCACATCAAGGCCGACCACGCGCACGAGATCACCGACGGGTCGAAGAAGGTGCTGGTCGGCGTGCTCGACAGCGGCATCGACGCCGACCACCCCGACCTGGCCGCCAACATCGACGTCAAGAACTCGGTCAACTGCACCGACGCCGGCACCGTCGACCGCTCGGCCACCGGCTGGCAGCCGACCACCAGCGACCACGGCACCCACGTGGCCGGCACCATCGGCGCCGACCGCAACGGCATCGGCATCACCGGCGTCGCGCCCAACGTGCGCATGGCCTCGGTCAAGGTCGTGAACGACGACGGGTTCATCTACCCCGAGTACGCCATCTGCGGCTTCATGTGGGCCGGCCTCAAGGGCATGGACGTCACCAACAACAGCTACTACATCGACCCGTTCGAGTACTGGTGCAAGGACCAGGCCGACCAGGGCGCCGTGCTCGACGCCGTCGGTCGTGCCGTCAAGTGGTCGACCAAGCAGGGCGCGCTGCACGTCGCGGCGGCCGGCAACTCCGGCACCGACCTGACGAACAACACGACCAACGACACCAGCCCGAACGACAGCACGCCGATCGAGCGCACCATCAACAACGGGTGCCTCGACATCCCGACCGAGCTGCCCGACGTCGTCACGGTGTCGTCGTACGCGCGGATCGGTGCGACCAACGAGACGCAGCTGTCGTACTTCTCCAACCGCGGTCTGAACATCATCGACGTCGCCGCTCCCGGCTCGTCGATCCTGTCGACGATCGTGAAGGACAACGGCTACGGCCTCAAGAGCGGCACGTCGATGGCGTCGCCGCACGTCGCGGGCGTGGCGGCGCTGATGAAGTCGCAGCACCCGACGTGGGGTCCGAAGCAGATGTTGAAGCAGCTGGCCAAGCAGGCCGACCAGCGGCCCTGCGCGCCCGAGCAGGCGATCGGTGCCGGTGGCGCCCCGTGCAAGGGGTCGGCGGCGAACAACAGCTACGCCGGCAACGGCATGGTCGACGCGCTCGACGCCGTCCGGTAGCACCAGCCTGACGGTTCAGCACCACCTGACGGAGCGGTCCCGAGCCACGCGCTCGGGGCCGCTTCGTGTCGTTCCACTCACCGCGGATGCGACCGCTGCCATGCTGGGCCGGTGAGCTCCGCCCCGTCCCGCGCCCGTCGGCTGGTCTGGGCGGTCGGCATCCTCGCGCTGGTGTGGTTTGCCGTCTCGGAGCTGGACGAGAGATCCGACGACTCCGACACCGCGGCTTCCGCGATTACGACGATGACCGGGCGCCTCACGGTGACCGACCTGAAGGACGGCGACTCCTTCGAGGCCTCCGACGGCCGCGAGTACCGGCTCGGCATGGTGAACACCCCCGAGCCCGACGAGCGCTGCTTCGACGAGGCCGAGGCCTTCACCCGGGACTTCCTGGCCGGCGGGTTCACGGCCGACGCCTACGACGAGGACGACTACGGGCGCGTCGTGGCCGAGGTCCTCGACCGCGAAGGTCGGTCCCTCAACGTCGCCCTCGCCCGGAGCGGTCTCGCCGACGACCGCTACCTGGACCCGTTCCGGGGCGACCACCCCGACCTCGCCGATCGCCTCGACGACGCGTTCGCCACGGCGAAGAAGCCGACCTGCCGCTGACGCGTCAGCCGATGCGCTCGGTCAGGGACACGATGATCCCCTCGGGCCCGCGCACGTAGGCCATGAGCCACGTGCCCTCGTGCTCGCCGACCTCGCCCACGAGCTCGTGACCCTCGGAGACGAGCCGCTCCACGGTGGCGCGGAGGTCGGTGATCTCCAGGCACACCGCCCTCAGGCCCACGACGTTCGGCGCTGCAGCGTCGGCGGCCACCGTGCCGGGTCGGTCGTAGCGCGAGACCTCAAGCGCTCCCCCGCCGCCTGGCGGCCGCAGCCAGACGGTCTCGGTGCTCGCGTCCTCCATCCCGACGACGGTGTCGAGGAACTCACCCTCGATCGTCGTCCGGGCGTCCAGCTCCAGCCCGAGACCGGTGAAGAAGGCGATCGTCGCGTCGAGGTCGGCGACGGTGACGTTGACGTGGTCGAGGCGGGGCAGCTGTGTCATGCCTCCATCCACCTCCGCGGGCGCCCGGATGTCAACCGTCCTCGGCCGGTGCACGATGGACGCATGGCACCCGCGCTCGCGTCCGTCTACGCCGCCTGGACCGACCACCTCGACGGCCTGGAGCCGGAGCGGCTCGGTCGGCCCTCACGGGCGAGCGCCTGGACCGTGAAGGAGCTGCTGTTCCACCAGCTCCTCGACGCGCGCCGCGCGCTCGTCGCCGCAGCCACCCCGGCGACCACGGCACCGGACGTCGACCACGTCTCCTACTGGCGTCCGTTCCGACCGGACCTACGCGACGGCGGAGCCGGGCACGCCCGCTTCGTCGTCGCGGGGGCAGGGCCCTACTCCGACGAGCTGCTCGTCGAGGAGTGGCGCGAGACGTCGGCCGCAGCCGTCCGTGCGATGTCCCACCCGGCGGTGGCGGTCGTGAGCACCCAGGGCCACGCCCTCACGATCGAGAGTTTCCGCTCCACGCTGGTCGTCGAGGCCACCGTGCACCTGCTCGACGCACACGGCACCCCGCCGGCCGACGCCCTGCAGCACACCGTCGAGGTGCTCGCGAGGCTTCGTGGACGCCCTCTGCCGGCCGACGACGCGGACGAGGTGCTCCGCGCCACCGGCCGTCTACCCAGCGGCGAGCCCGACTACCCCTTGCTCGGGTAGCCGGTGCTGCGCAAGCGACGAGGGCCGACCGCGGCGTCCCGACCGGTCAGGGCCTGCCCGCGTCCCCGCTCTTGCCCTTGCCCTTCCCACCGGCCGTCGTGTCCGCCTGCTCGGCGGTCTCCTCGCTCGGCTCGACGGTCTCGGCCGGCTCCTCGTCCTTCGGCTTCGCCGGCTTCTTCTCCTTGGGCTCCTTCTGCTTCTCGCCCTTCGGCTCCTCGGGCTTCTTCTCCCTGGGCTCGGCCGGGTCCTCCCCGCCGGACGTGCCCGAGGCGGGACCCGACGAGACCGACAACGTGATAGTCGCGCCCGCCTCCTGGCGACCCGTGCGGTCGAGTGCCAGCACCGTGCCCTCCGGCTCGGTCGACGCGACCTGGGTGGTCTCCACGTCGAAGCCGAGCTTCTCGAGCGCATCGGTGGCGTCGTCGACCGGCTCGCCCACCAGGTCGTCGGGCACCGTGACGAAGCCCGAGGCGACCTCGAGGGTGACCACGTCACCGTCGGCGAGCGGCTCGCCGGCTCGAGGACTCTGCGTGACCACGACGCCCTTGTCGGCGTCCGGAGCATCGACCTCCGTGATGCGCACTCGCGCGCCAGCGTCCTCGACCTCGTCGGTCGCGTCGTCGACGGACCGGCCGACGACGTCGGGCACGGTGGGGTCGTCTCCGCCGAGCATGCCGCCGAACACGCCGCTGCCCATGCCGAGCAGCAGCGCGACGACGGCCAGCGCGGCCACGCCCGCGAACACCCGTGTCCGGGTGACACCGCGCCGCGGCTCGTCGTCCTGCGTCGGCACCGGCGTCGCCGACGTCGCCCCGGCAGCCGCCAGCGGTGCGGGCGAGACGACGGTCGCCGGACCGGTGGAGGCGACCGTCATCGGACCGGTCGGTGCGTCGGTCAGGGCCGGGATCACCGACGTCGCGCCGCCGGTGCTGCGCTCCACGGTGTCGCGGACCTGTGCAGCCGTCGGCCGCAGCGCCGGGTCCTTGGCCGTCATCGCCACGACCAGGCGCGCCAGCTCCTCCGGCACCGACGCGGGCAGCGCCGGAAGCTCCTCGCTCACCTGGGCCAGCGCGGCGGCCACCGACGTCTCGCGACGGAACGGCGACGTGCCGGTCAGGCACTGGTACGCGACCAGACCGAGCGAGTAGACGTCGGACGCGCCCGTCGCGGTCTGTCCCCGAGCCTGCTCCGGGCTGATGTACTCGACCGTCCCGAGCACGGCACCGGTCTCGGTGAGCGGCTCCGGCGACACCCCCAGGGCAATGCCGAAGTCCACGAGCACCGGCCGGGAGTCGGTGGAGAGCACGATGTTGGCGGGCTTGACGTCGCGGTGCACCACCCCGGCCTCGTGCGCGGCCGCGAGCGCGTCACCGACCCCACCGAGGAGCCGCTCGACGGGCTCGACGCCCAGCGCCCCGCGACGCCGCAGCACGTCCGACAACGGGACGCCGTCGACGAGCTGCATGACGATGAAGGGGTCACCGTCGGGGCTCGCGTCGTCCTCGCCGACGTCGTGGACGGTCGCGATGCCGGGGTGGTTCAGCAGACCCGATGTCCGGGCCTCCGCCATGAACCTCGCCCGAGCGGCGTCGTCGCCGACGCGGTCACCTCGCAGCACCTTCACGGCCACGTCGCGACCGAGCCGCAGGTCGCGAGCGCGGTACACCTGGCCCATGCCGCCGGAGCCCAACACCTCACCCAGCTCGTAGCGGTCGTTCAAGCGTTCGGCCATCAGGCCAGGTTAGGACAGCCCGCCGGGGCGCGCCTCTGGGAAGAGCGTCCCGATTCGCCCGGTCTCGAGTCGTCGGGCGGCACGCCCGGTGGCACGCTGGTCGGGTGCCCTCGCTACCCCCGCTCCCGCCGGTCGACGACACCGACGGGGTGGTGGCGTGGGTGGCCGAGCACCTGGGCCGCCTGACGCTCGAAGGGCCCGACGGCGTGCGCCCCGGCGGACACCGGGGTGGGCAGACCGCGGCCGACGCGGCCCTTGCCTGCCTCGACGTCGCGGGGTACGCACGCTCTCGCTCGACGGTCCTGCCGGAGTCGCGGCGAGGTGCCAGTCGGATGTCGCCCTACGTCACCCACGGCCTGCTGGACCTGCCGACGATGTGGGACGCCGTGGCCGACGCACCCGCCGCGGACCGCCGCCGGTACCGCGACGAGCTGCTCTGGCAGGAGTACGCCCGTCACGTCTACGCCCGGCTCGGACCCGCCATGCGCGAGCCCCTGCGCCGGGAGCCGCCGCACCCCGACGTCGACCCCGACTGGGACGAGCAGATGGCCTGCATCGACTGGGTGACGACGTCGCTGGAGACCGACGGCTGGCTCGTGAACCAGACACGCATGTGGTTCGCCTCCCACTGGACCGTCCGGCACGGACGCGACTGGCGGGCGGGCGAGGACCACTTCTACCGACACCTGCTCGACGGGTCGCGCGCCGCCAACCGGCTCGGCTGGCAGTGGACCGTCGGTGCGGGCACCGGCAAGCCCTACGGCTTCAGCCGCTGGCAGGTGGAGAAGCGCGCACCCGAGCTGTGCCGGGGGTGCGCCCTGCGCGACGCCTGCCCCATCCAGGGGTGGCCCGACGCCACACCTGGGCCCGACGTCGAGCACGCCCCGGTCCGCGTCGGGCACACCGCCGGCGCACCCGGCCCGGGTCCGGAATCACCGGTTCTCGAGGCGACGCCGGAGGCCGTCTGGCTCACGCCTGAGTCGCTCGGCGACGCCGACCCCGCCCTCGTGGCCCACCCCGACCTCCCGGTGGTCTACGTCTTCGACCAGCCGAAGCTGCGCGAGCTGCGCCTGTCCGGCAAGCGGCTCGTGTTCCTCGCCGAGTGCCTGGCCGACCTCGCGTCACGTCGCGACGTCGAGGTGCGGCTCGGCGACCTCGGCGAGGAGCTGGCCGGGCGACCTCTCGCCGCCACCTTCGCCCCGGTGCCGTGGTTCACGAACCGGGCGGCGCACCTCGACCTCGCCGCGGTGCACCCGTGGCGGTGGCTGGAGCGACCGACCTCGCAACGTCTCACCTCGTACAGCGCCTGGCGCAAGGGAGTCCACCGATGACCACTCCACTCGCCGACCTCGGCGCCCACAGCACGGCCCTCGAGGTCGTCGACGGGATCGACCTCACCGGACGCACCGTCGTGGTGACCGGTGGGGCGTCCGGCATCGGCATCGAGACGGCGCGTGCGCTCGCCTCGGCCGGTGCGTCCGTGACGATCGCGACCCGCGACTCGGCGGCCGCCGAGCGCGCCGCCGCCGACGTCGCCGGCACGACCGGCAACACCCAGGTCCGGGGGGCGCAGCTCGACCTCACCGATCTCGACTCCGTCGACGCGTTCGTCGCGTCGTGGGAGGGTCCGCTCGACGTGCTCGTGAACAACGCGGGCGTCATGGACACCCCGCACCGCACGACGAAGCACGGCTGGGAGCTCCAGCTCGCGACCAACCACCTCGGCCACGTCGCGCTCACGCTCGGCCTGCACGACGCGCTCGCCGCCGCCGACGCGGCCCGGGTGGTCGTCGTCTCCTCCAGCGGCCACGGGTCCTCCCCCGTCGTGCTCGACGACCTGATGTTCGAGCGGCGCGCCTACGACCCTGGACTCGCCTACGGCCAGTCGAAGACGGCCAACGTGCTGTTCGCCGTCGAGCTGACCCGCCGGTGGGCCGACGCGGGGATCACCGCGGACGCCCTCATGCCCGGCGGCATCTGGACAGGTCTGCAGAAGCACTGGGACCCCTCGCACCTGGAGGACCTCAAGAGACAGACGGCCGGTTCGGGCATCGTGAAGACTCCCGAGCAGGGAGCGGCGACGTCGGTGCTGCTGGCCGTCCATCCCGAGGTGGTCGGCTCGGGTGGTCGATACTTCGAGGACTGCCACGAGGCCGAGGTCGTCGACCAGATCGTCGACGGCGTGCACGGCGTCCGAGCGTACGCCCTCGATCCCGACGCGGCCCGGGCTCTCTGGGACCGCTCGCTCGAGCTGCTGGCCGAGGCGGGACACCCCGTGCGCTGAGCGTCGGTGGGTTCGCGACTGCTGCTGCGTCGCTCGGCTGAGTCGTCGCTCGCTGCTGCGCTCCCGCGGGTGGGTCTCCTCCTGCGGCTGCGTTGCTGTGGCTCGTCGTCGACCTGCTCTCCGAAAGGGCCTCGACCGGCGGACGGGTCCGGGATCGATCGGGTTCTCGGAGCGTGGCCGGGGGTGACGCAAGATTCTGCGTTCGTGCGTGAGGGGTCGAAGGATGCTGCGTTCGTGGTCGGATCCCGTCGTCAACGCAGCATCGTTCGGGTCTCTGCACGCGAAGGCAGAATCCTGCGTCCAGCGGGGCTTCGGTACGCGGCGGGTGGGCAGGGATTCTCCCTTGACGCGGACCGTTCCACGAGAAGGGAGAATCCCTGCCCCTGCGGAGCCCAAGTCGTCGCCACGATTCTCCCTTCGCGAGGCACGGTCTACGCGAAGGAAGAATCGTGCGTGGATCGCGGACACATGGAGAAGCGTGGCCGAGCCCGGCAGACCCCATCAGGACGAGACCCACCGCTCCGGTCGAGGCCTTTCGGAGACCACACCCACTCGGACTCACAGCGACGCAGCAGCACGTGGAAGGACGGCCGAAGCGTCGCAGCAGCTGATGGAAGGTCGGCCACAGCGTCGCAGCAGCATGTCAAAGCCCGACCGAGCGGCGCAGCAGCGCAGCAAGGCCCACCCGCGTCAGACCCGGTCGGAGATTCCCAGGTCGACCTGGGAATCACCCACCCCCGTCAGGCGGGGGCGAGGCGGAGCAGGCGGCCGGAGCCCTCGTCCTCCAGGATCCAGATGGAGCCGTCGGGGGCCTGCTCCACGGCGCGGACGCGCTCGCCGTCCCAGAGCGTCTCGTCGTCGCCCGCGGTGGTGCCGTCGACGTCGACCCGCACGAGGGCCTCGCCGGACAGCGCGCCAAGGAACGCGTCGCCCGTCCACTCCGGGAACAGGTCGCCGGTGTAGATCATCAGGCTGCCCGGGGAGATCGACGGCGTCCAGCCGGCCTTCGGTGCCTCGAACCCGTCGCCGTCGGCGTGGTCAGGGATCTCGCCTCCGCCGTAGTCGCTGCCGTTCGACGCCTCGGGCCAGCCGTAGTTGACGCCCTTCTCGATCACGTTCAGCTCGTCGCCGCCCTCAGGGCCCATCTCGCTGGACCAGAGGGTGCCGTCCGGAGCGAACTCCAGGCCCAGCGGGTTGCGGTGCCCGTAGCTCCAGATCTCGGCCGAGGCACCGCCCTCGTCGGCCAGCGGGTTGCCCTCGGCCGGCTCGCCGTCGAGCGTGAGCCGGACGATGGTGCCCAGCGTGTTGGACGTGTCCTGTGCCGGCGTCTTCTTCTGCCGGTCGCCGGAGGAGATGAACAGGTGCTCGCCGTCAGGGTCCACGGCGATGCGGTGCGAGAAGTGGCCGTTGCCCGAGACCTTCGGCGTCTGGCGCCAGATGACCTCGAGGTCGGCCAGCGTTGCCTCGTCACCGGACGTCTCGAGCGTCGCGCGGCCGACGACGGCGCCACTGCCGCCGGAGCCCGCCTCCACCCAGCTGAGGAACACCTGCTGGTCGTCCTCGAACGTCGGGCCGGCCACCACGTCGCCGAGACCGCCCTGGCCCGCCACGGCGACGTCGGGCACGCCGTCGACCTCGACGCGGTCGCCGGTCTCGGCGTCGCGCAGGTTCAGGGTGCCGGTGCGCTCGGTCACGAGCAGGTCACCGCTGCCGGGCAGGAACGTCATGGCCCATGGGGCGTCGAAGGAGTCGATCTCCTCCACCTCGAACGGCGGGTTGCCGCTCGCGCTCGACGCCGGCGACGAGCCCGGCGCAGCCTCCGCGTCGCCGGCGCGGTCGGTGTCGCTGGAGCAGCCCGCCACGAGCACGGCCGCCAGTCCCAGTCCGAGAAGCCTCATGCCTCGAGTCTCGCCGACCCCGCCAAGGTCCGCAGGTCTGCCGGTCCCCGCAGCGGATGCCGCGTGCGTCCGATGGTGCGACGGTGGAGCCATGACCGCCGAGCAGCAGGACCGTCCCGCCGATCGCCACCGTCGACCCGACGGCGTCACCGACGCCACGGTCGAGGCGCTCGGGAAGCTGAGCGAGGCACTCGAGGCCGTCGAGGAGGCCCGAGGCTCGTTGTACGCCTTCCACCGCCTGTCCGGACATGCGGACCTGCAGGCCGGCGAGGCGGCCGACCTGCTGCGCGAGGCCGGGCACGCCGAGCTGGCCGACCGGATCGAGAGTGAGCTCGTCGGGCGCAACGTGGTCGAGGGCCGGTGGACCTTCCAGCTCGTGGAGGAGTACGACGAGGGCTACTACGCCACCTTCCGCGACCTCGAGCGCGCCGCCCGCGACGACCTCGCCGAGGGCAAGCCGCACCTCTTCGAGGCCGAGATGAAGGAGGACCGGCGCACCCACGGCCGGCGGCACCACGAGGCGACGCCCGACTGACCGGTCGCGGCGCTCAGCCGACGTCGCGCCGGGCCACGTAGATCGTCGCGGTCGACGTCCCACCGGTCAGTGGGTTGTCGAAGGTGACGACGTGCGCCTCGGCCTCGGCGAACGCCGCGCGCATCACGGCGACGAACTCGGTGTCCGGCGGCTCGTCGGACCAGAGCGCGAACACCCCGCCCGGCGTGAGCATGCGCGCGGCCGCCTGCTGTCCCTCGACGGTGTAGAAGTCGCCGTGGTCGGTGCGCAGCACGCGGTCGGGTGCGTGGTCGATGTCGACGAGCAGCACGTCGACCGGACGCTCGAGCCGTTCGGCACGCGCGAGGTCGAAGAAGTCGTCCTGCACGAGCCTGGTGCGCGGGTCCGCGGCGAGACCTCGGGTGTCGTCGAACAGCTCGTCGCGGTGCCAGGAGATCACCGGGGCCAGCGCGTCCACGACGACCAGCTCGGTGACGCGGTCGTCGCGCAGCGCCTCGAAGGCGGTGTAGCCGAGCCCGAGCCCGCCGACCAGGACGCGCAGCTCCTCGCCGTCGGCGGCGTCGAGCCCCAGGGTCGCGAGCGCCCGCTCGCTGACGGTGAACTGGCTCGACATGAGGTAGTCGTCGCCCAGCTTGACCTCGTGCACGTCGCGCTGGGTGGCGAGGTCGAACCGTCGCCGCAGCACGATCAGGCCCCACGGCGTCTCGGCCCAGTCGAGCTCCTCGAACCTCACCATCGAACTCTCCTTCGGACGCGTCCCGGCCTGCACCGTAGCCGACCCCAGGCGTCGCGCTCGTGCGTCGGCGACGAGTCCGCACTCACCTCGGTTCTCCCCCACTCACCCTGGCGTGCACGCCAGGGTGAGTGACAGGAAACCCAGGTGAGCTCGCGATTCCCATGGCGGGGCCGCATCGTGGGTGCAACACCAGACTGGATGGGTGTTGATGATGATGG
>NZ_JANLGG010000033.1:0-32539 GCF_024655735.1 Aeromicrobium sp. 50.2.37 | reverse complement strand
TGATCAACGACCCCACGCGGTTCGAGGGCGTGAAGGTCATTGGCGTCGATGAGCACGTCTGGCGCCACACCAGGCGTGGCGACAAGTACGTCACCGTGATCATCGACCTCACCCCGGTCCGCGATGGCGCCCGCGGGTGTCGACCGCCGTTGGATGGACGGTCCGACGCGCGTGTCGAAGCGTCCGGGGCTCGCCGGTCATGACCGGTCGGCGTGGGTGGCGATGGCGAGCAGGTCGCGGACGGGCCCTGCTGGAGCCCGCCCGGTGCCGACCCACAAGGCCGTCAGGTCGCGACTGAGGTCTAGACCGACCACGAGATGTGCAAGCTGTTCGAGAACGTCCGCGCCCTGAGCTCGATGCCTTGCTGTACCCAAGGAAGCCGGTCCGGCTCAGGGCGCACCCGGCGGCGGCGTACGCGACCGGCCCTGAGGGTCCGTGCACCCTCTGACATCCGAACGAGGCGAGTCGCGTCCGGACAGCCACAGTGCTGCGACGAGGGTCGAGCACGCCGTTGTCCTGGTCGGTCCCGTGACGTCCGGTCTGTTGGGGGGCGACGCGGTCGACGGCTCTCGAACGCTCCGAAGGCCGGTACCGAACCTGGCCCTCCTCGGCGCAGCCGGCACAGCCGTGTGCGACGGCCTTCGCCGCGAGCTCTGGTCGGGAGGACCCGGCCGGCCGCGGGACCATCGCGGCCCGAGAATGATCGAGAGAGGGGCAGGGACGCAGTGCCGCTCAGATGACGCCGAGCGCCAGCATCGCGTCCGCGACATGGGTGAAGCCGGCGATGTTGGCTCCAGCCGCGTAGTCGCCCGGGAGCCCGTACTCGTCGGCTGTAGCGAGACACCGGTCGTGGATGCCACGCATGATCTCCTCGAGACGCTCCTCGGTGTACTCGAACGTCCAGGAGTCCCGCGACGCGTTCTGCTGCATCTCCAGCGCACTGGTCGCGACCCCTCCGGCGTTCGCGGCCTTGCCCGGCGCGAACAGCACTCCGGCGTCGGCCAGCACCCGGACTGCTGCCGGCGTCGTGGGCATGTTCGCACCCTCGGCGACGATGCGGCACCCGTTGCGCACGAGCACCCTGGCCTCTGCCTCGTCGAGCTCGTTCTGCGTCGCGCAAGGCAGGGCGATGTCGGCCGGGACGTCCCAGATCGACCCGCCCGACCCCATCGCGGCATCGGGCCGGCGCTCGACGTAGTCGGCGGCCCGACCGCGTTGAACTTCCTTGACCTCCTTGAGGGTGGCAAGGTCGATGCCGGCCTCCTCGACGACGTACCCACTGGAGTCCGAGAAAGCGACGACGGTGCCGCCGAGCTGTGCGACCTTCTCCATGGCATAGATGGCAACGTTGCCCGAACCCGACACGACGACCCGCTTCCCGTCGAAGGAATCGCCGGCCGCGGAAAGCATCTGCTCGACGAAGAACACGGTGCCGTACCCGGTGGCCTCCCTGCGCACCTGCGACCCGCCCCAGGTCAGACCCTTGCCCGTGAGCATCCCGGACTCGTAGCGGTTCGTGATGCGCTTGTACTGGCCGAACAGGTAGCCGATCTCGCGACCGCCGACGCCGATGTCACCTGCCGGGACGTCCGTGTACTCGCCGATGTGTCGGTACAGCTCGGTCATGAACGACTGGCAGAAGCGCATCACCTCGGCGTCGCTTCGCCCCTTGGGGTCGAAGTCGCTGCCACCCTTGCCGCCGCCGATGGGCAGCCCAGTCAGCGCGTTCTTGAAGATCTGCTCGAAGCCGAGGAACTTGACGATGCCGAGGTAGACGCTCGGATGGAACCGCAGTCCGCCCTTGTAGGGGCCGAGGGCGGAGTTGAACTCCACCCTGAAGCCGCGGTTGATCCGCACGTCCCCGCGGTCGTCCGTCCACGGGACCCGGAAGATGATCTGCCGCTCGGGCTCGCAAAGACGCTGGAGAACCGCCGCATCGGTGTACTCCGGATGCTTGGCCACGACCGGAGCAAGGCTGTCGAAGACCTCTCGAACGGCTTGGTGGAACTCCGCCTCCCCGGGATTGCGGTCCACGACCTGGTCGAACAACACCTGGAGCTTCGAGTCGGCCATGTTCCCACTTCCACCACGGCCGCCAGCGACCGATCCGCGACCATCGCGGCATCCCAGACTAGAGCGCGCCTGTCACCGCCTCGCACCCGAGCCCGGGCCGCCCTCCCCTCGTGCACTCCAGCTCCGGACGCCGAACGGCACGTGCTCGTGGCGACGAGTGAGCACCGGGGCCTATGGTGGTGCGTTCGACGCGCACTCGGGTGCACCAGGTCTCGAAGGTGGTCATGCCATGTTGTCGCTCGGCGACGATCTCTTCTCCCTCGCCGACTCCCTGAGCCAGCTGCTGGGTGCGCCGGTCACCATCGAGGACCGCGACGCAGCCGTCATCGCCTACTCAGACGGTCAGGACGCCGTCGATGACGCCCGCATCGAGACCATCTTGGACCGGAAGGTTCCGGCGAACGTCCGTCAGGCTCTCGCCGACGCCGGCGTCTTCGACGCCATCGCCGAGCACGACGACGTCCAGTACTTCGAGCTGCCGCACCTTTCCATGACCCCCCGAGCCGTCATCGCCGTCCGGCACCGAACCGTCCTCGTCGGATCGATCTGGATGCTCACCGACTCCGGGCCGACGGAGGAACAGCGTCACATCCTGACCACAGCAGCGCCGATCGTCGCGAAGGCCATCGCTTCACGACGAGTTCGTCGCGACGACAAGTCATCAACCAGCCGTCGCCACGTCACGGCGCTGCTCGCCGGCGGTGAGGAAGCAGCACAGATGGCGCACTCCCTCAGGCTCGATGCGCCGATGTCCGTCGCAGCCATCCGTGCTGTAGGTCCCGACACCGATCCCACAGGCGCGGTACAGCTCCATCTGAAGGCTGTCCTGCGCCGGGTCGCCTGCGCACGCATCGCGCACACGACCTACGCCGTCATCTGTGCCGACCCCTCCTTGACCGCCGACATCCTGACCACCGTGCAAGAACGGCTCGGCAACAATGCTCAACCCGTCAGCGTCGGTCTGGGTCGCAGTGTCGTCGCCGCACGCGACCTCGACCTGTCCCGGACCGACGCAGACCTGCTCCTGGACTCGATGAGACGTCGCGGTGACGTGAAGGTCGTCGCTCGACCGGACACGCACTACACGACCTTGCTCATCGACCACGCACGTCAGTTCGTCCGCAACCACCGCGGACACGGGCCCCTCGCCCGGCTGAGCAAGCTCGGCGCAGAAGCAGAACAGATGCGAGAGACCCTCACCGCCTACCTCGACTGCAACGCCGACATCGCCAAGACCGCGACCGTGCTGTTCGTGCATCCCAACACCGTCCGCAACCGGTTGCGGCGTCTCATGGCCGCGTGCGAGCTCGACATCGAAGACCCCCAGACCCGCCTCGCTCTCTGGGTCGAGCTCAACGTGGAGCGGAGCCAGACGTAGACAACTGGCCGAAGGGCCAGCCGGGTCGAGCAGAACGTGGCCGAAGGGCCAGCAGTTCGGCCACCTCATCGACCGATGATGACGACATGAACTCCGCTCCGCAACGCGTCACCGTCATCGGAGGCGGCATCGTCGGACTCTCGACCGCCTGGCATCTCCAGGACGAGGGTCTGGACGTCACCATCGTCGACCGCACCGGTATCGCTGCGGGCTCCTCCTGGGGCAACGCCGGTTGGCTCTCTCCGGCCCTGACGTTGCCCCTCGCCGAACCGGCGGTCCTCGCGACCGGTGTGCGTGCACTCCTGACGCCTTCATCCCCGCTGTACATCCCGCTGTCGTCGGACGTGCGCCTGCTGCGCTTCCTCGCGGGGTTCACCCGCCAGTGCACCCCAGGACGGTGGCGCGAAGCCATGCGGATCTACGCCGAGATCAACCAGCACAGCCTCGTCGCCTACGACCAGATCGTCGGCAACGACACCGTGGGCGCGACAGTCCACGACGCCGAGCCGTTCCTTGCCGCGTTCACCTCGCGCGAGGACCGCGACGCACTCGAGCGCGAGCTCGCCCACGTCAGGGATCTGGGGACCGACGTGGACTACGCGGTCTTGGACGAGCAGCAGACCCGAGCGCTGGAACCTGCTCTCGGCGACGCCGTCCAAGCAGGCATCAGGATGAATGGACAACGGTTCGTCAATCCGGGCCAGTTCGTCGACCAGCTGGCTTCGTCCGTCCAGGAGAGAGGCGCGACCTTTCGTTTCGGGTCGGCTGCCACCCACCTCGACGACTGCACCGTGCACGGAGTCCGTGTCCACCTCGAGGACGGCTCAGCCGTCGCCGGTGACGCTGTCGTCGTCGCGACCGGCGCGTGGCTGGGAGAGCTGACTCGTCCCTTCGGTGTTCGCACCCTCGTCCAAGCCGGGCGTGGCTACAGCTTCACCGTCCAGCCCGACTCCATGCCGCGGAACCCGATCTACTTCCCGGCCCAACGCGTCGCCTGCACGCCGTTGAATCCCGGGCTCCGGGTTGCTGGGATGATGGAGTTCCGTCGCCCCGACGCCCCGTTGGACCCGCGCCGCATCGACGCCATCGTCCAAGCGGCGCGGCCCATGCTCTCGGGCGTGGACTGGAACGCACGCACGTCCGAGTGGGTCGGCTCGCGGCCCTGCACCAGCGACGGCCTACCCCTCATCGGCGCAACCAGCTCACCACGCGTCCACGTCGCCGGAGGTCACGGCATGTGGGGAATGGTCCTTGGACCATTCACCGGACAGATCCTCGCGAAGTCCATCGTCCGCGGGCAACGGCACGAGCTGATGCGGCACTTCGACCCCCTGCGCTGAGCGGTGTCACCTCCTGCCGGCCAGACGGGGCTGCTCGGTGACGGGTTCGGTCTCGCGCGTGAGGCCGCGCTCCTACTCGCCGCGCCGGAGCGCCGTCTCGATGCTCCGCGCCAGGATCGCCGCGTTCGAGAACGACTGCTGCGGCGCGCGGACGGGGTGGCCAATCGCGCACGCGACGTCACCCCGCGGTCGCCGAAGCGCCCGCGCCTGGCGTGGGTGACGTCGGGGTGACGGGGTGTCGGACGTGATGACGCGTCGCGCACCGCAAAGGTGCTTGTGCGGAAGCGAACAGGGGGTAGAACGCACCGAAGGCCTTCCAGTTGCGCCTGGAAGGCCTTCGGTCAGATCGCGATCGCAATCTGGTCTGGTAGCGGGGAGAGTCCGCAACAAGGCGACTCCCCCACGCGCCGAAGAACTCTCAGGCGTGCGTAGATGCTGTGGGATGACAGGTGTCACCCCGTGCACTGCACCGTAGCTCGGGCAGCCGACACAGGGATCGGCGAAGCGGTTTCACTCTGCGGACCCTCCTGCCGAGCGCGCGTCACGGCCAAGGGTTCGCCGTGCAGCCTTGGAGCCCGAGGGTCTGCTGGAGCATGACCGGCGCGGGCCGACCTGGCGCAGGACAGACCGCGTGTCCGAACCCAAGACTGTGTCCGACTTCGTGGTTGACGACGTAGTCGCGGTAGTCCTCGAGGTCCTCGTAGTAGGGGACCCCCTTGGTCCACCGGAGCGCGTTGATCACGACGTCGTTGCCGTTGCGACACGAGACCTCCCCACGTGTCTGGAGCGGCGCGCAGAGTCGGTCCGTCATCTTGGGGCTGGCCAGCACCACCCGCAGCGGTGCGGTCGCTGTGCGTCGAAAGGAGTACGCGCCGCCCTCAGTCCAGCCCCGCTTGTCGGCGAGGGTGGCTTCCACCGCGCGGGCGAAGTCCTCGACCTCGACGTCGAGCCCTCCCTCGACCTCGACGCGGTAGTCCACCAAGCGGCCAGCGGACCCCGCCCGCGCACCGTCACCGTCCGCGGTGGTGAACGTTCCGGACCCCCTCGCGGGCACGTCGTCCGGTGTCGTGGCTGCCGGTGAGGGCGCGGGGCGCGAGTCGTAGGAGCGCGTGTCGTTCAGGCTCGCCGACGCCGTGGGGGCGACACCGGCCCGGCGTGCCGGAGCATCGCCTTGCAGCTCCAACGCGCCGGCGGCAGCCACGCCGACGGTCACGGCGACGGCCGTCGCCGCGACCCAGCGACGACCGCGCACCCGTGGCGGGGACCGGTGACGGCCGACCTTCGTCACAGCACCTTCTCCCACGACGCACCCTCGTCGCTGCTGGTGTAGATGCCGGTCGAGGTGGCTGCATGCCAACGCCGGCCGCCGGTCTCGAGGGCCGCGGGGACGCCGTCGAGCTGGCCGCGCCCCGACCAGGACCGCGCATCGCCTGAGACCCACACCTGACCGTCGGGTCCGAGGGCAGCGAGACCTTGGCTGGCGCGGTCGACGAAGGCGAGCCCGGGCGTGCCTTCCAGTCGTTCGCTGCCCTCGACGTCAACGAGGCTCAGGACGCCATCAGTGCCGGCCACGAGGACGGTGTCGGCATCCAGCAGGGCCGTGTCGATGGCCTCGATCGTGGCGAGCGTGTCGAAGGTGCGCCCCGCGTCCTTGGAGAACAGGACCCGGCTCGCGGTCGAGTCGTAGGCGGCGATCGTGTCGTCCTCGACGTCGAGGCTGTGCAGGTCCGACTCACCGACGAGGCTGACCGGTTCCCAGCTGAGGCCGTCGTCGTCACTGCGGACCAGACCCATGGGGTCGGGCAGGTCGCCAGAGGCAGGGTGACCGCTGGCCAGGAACGTGTCTGGCCCGACGACGGCGAATCCCATCAGGTCGTGCTCGAGGTGTCCAACGCGTTGAGCCTCTCCGTCGTCCACGACGAACAGGCCGTTGTGCGTGGCGACGTACAACCGTCCGTCCTTGGAATTGAGGCCGAGACCGTGGACATGGCCGAACGCTGACACGCCAGTGGGCTCGGCTTGGGGGTCGGCGCAGGCGCCGAGCAACAGGATCATCAGGGCAGCGACGATGGTGCTGCGCCTGGCGGGTGTGAAGGTGCGCATGATGGCAGCCGGTTGCCCAAACCGGCCGCCGGGTGGCGACCGGTTTGGGCGTGCTCGGCTCAGGAGCCGAGCAGCTCGCGCATCGTGGAGATCTCCTCGGTCTGCGCGACCTCGATCTCCTCGGCCAGCTCGACAGCATCGGCGTTCTTGCCGTCCTTCTGCTCAGCCCTGGCCATCGCGACCGCGCCTTCGTGGTGCTCGACCATCATGGTCAGGAACAGCTCGTCGAACGTCGCGTCCTGCGCGTCCTCGAGCTCTGCCATGTCGTCGGCGGACATCATCCCGGGCATCGAGTCCATGCCCGAGTGGTCCATGCCGGACATCGATCCTGTGTCCTCGGGGACGTCCTCTCCCCAGGACTCCAGCCACCCGGTCATCGTCTCGATCTCCGGACCCTGGGCGGCCGAGATCTCCTCGGCCAGCTCGAGGACGTCGGCGTTCTCGGTCCTCGAGGCAGCCATCTCGGCCATCTCGGTCGCCTGACGGTGGTGCGGGATCATCTCCCGGGCGAAGCTGACATCGGCCTTGTTGAAGTCCGCCGACGAGTCGGCGTCCCCGGTGTTCGAGCAGGCGGCCAAGGCGGCCGCGGCAGCGACGAGGGTCGCTGCAAGCATGCGTGTACGCATCGTTGTTCTCCTGTGGGTGCAATGAGGTGGTGGTGTGCGCTCGCCCCGAGAGTCCGGGGCTCGGGCGCTCCTCAGCAGCGCAGAACGGTGGTGCGTTCCAAGGGGGTCAGGTGCTCGAGGCGATCTCTGACGAGACCGGTGCTGAAACGAGTCGGACGGGCGCGAAGCCACAGCACCCGCCACGAGGGAGCGTGTCGCCAACGCAGGAGGCCGGCGACGGTCAGGAGCAGTGCCAGGCAGGCCGCGAGCAGCCCACCGCAGTGCTGCGCCATGGACGAGTGCTCATCGCCCTCGCCGTGGGCCGACGTGCCCGACGTCGCCAGGTGGCCGGCGGGAGCTGGCTCGTGCCCGGCCGACGCCACAGCCACGGACGGTGCGAACGGGGTGGGCGAAGCGGCGGTGGACAGCAGATGGTGCATCACGATGATGCCGACGACGAGGGCAGGCGCCAGCAGCACCAGCAGGACGCGAGAACGTGCTGGCGACGACCACACTCCCCGGACGGCACCCATGAGTCCTGATGGTAGCGAGCGGGCCCCACCGCGCGGGTTCGCACCGCGCTCCTCGCCGAAGGGGGCCTCGACGCCGACGAGCCGCATCGCTCAGCTCGCCAGCGTTTCGTCGTTGGCGGCGATGAACTCATCGGTCGAGGACGGCTGGAGCATCTTGCCGTTGAGGAAGAACGTCGGTATGCCGCTGACCCGGAGGGCCTGGCCGTCTTCGAACGTCGCGCTGGACCCGACTCTCGACGTCAGCGCTAGCGACGTCGCGGTCGGAATGATCCATGCCAGGCTCACACCCTCGACATGGGAACGGAAGAGCGCCGCCCTGGAGTCCTGCTGTTTGCCCGTTCGGTCTTCGCAGAGTGCGGCGAGAGCGACAATGCGGCGCAATGGGGAACTCCTGACGTGGGCCGGCTCGTTGATCCGGCGGGACGAGGAATTACTACGATCGGTAGTTGAACAGGTGTCCCGAAGCGTTGGACGAGGCAGGTGACGTGAGATGAGCGGTGCATCGCGGCGCCCTCTCGTGCTCGCTCTCCTCGCCTCGCTCGTCTTCCTGCTCGGGGTCGCCGCGGCGCAGCTGAACTCAGACGACAGCTCCAGCTCAGGTGTGAAGGACGAAGCGTTCGTCGTGGCGGCAGCGTCCGTCCATGACCTGGACCCTGCCGGCGATCCGACGACTCCGGACAGCTCGCTGGGGCACTGCGGGGCTCTCGCCATCTGCCTCGCCTTGCTGCTCGTGCTCGGCTTCACGCTGGCTCGCACTCGCTCGTCGTGGCGCCGACTACCTCACATGCGCCACACGTTCGATGCCAGCATCGCCTACCTGCGCACGGCGTGGTCCGCGCCGCTGCTGGTTCATCCCACGGGCCTGCTGACCTGCTGATCGGGGCCCGTTGCCGCGCCCGAAGTCCGATCTAGCACGAAGGCACCCATGAGAACCGCCCTCTTCCTGGCGAGCGCCGCCGCACTGTCAGCGTGCAGCGGCACCGCGCCGTACAGCAGCACCTACAACTCCGCCGACTACGACTACGCCGCCGAGGCGGCGTCCCACCTACGGGGAACCATCGCGTTCGCCGACCGGGCAACAGCCGCCGAGAAGGACCCGGCCGTGCGGCGAGCAGCAGCGGCTTGGGCGCGACGAGCGCACATCGAGATCCGCGCGATCGACGGTCTCATCGGCGCCGTCCGGGACCCACTCTCACCTGCCCAGTCCGCAGAGCACCGCCGCGAGCATCCGCTGGCGGCGTTCCCGACAGCGACCGACGACGCACGAGGCGAGAAGGTGCTGGAGCGCCTCATCAGCGCCAACGAGGCAGCGATCGAGCAGGCCGAGGCCTACCAGAAGCGCGGCCGCCAGCCCTCGCTGAAGTCGATCTCGAGCTGGCTCGTCGAGGACCGGACGGCAGAGTCCGCCGCGCTGCGGAACCTCTTGGAGGACCGATGAACATCGTCCGCGCAAGCCTGGCCGCAGTGCTCATCGCAGCACTCACGGCTTGCGGCGTGGTCGACGGCACGACCAAGACCGGGGACGACTCCGCGAATCCGGTCGGCATCACCCGCCTGGCACCCGAAGACCGCGTCCCGGGCCCGGAGATCGCCGGAGCGGACCTCGAGGGCCAGCCCGTCTCGACCGCGCAGTGGCACGGCCAAGTCGCCGTCATCAACGTCTGGGGATCATGGTGTCCACCCTGTCGTGCCGAGACACCCGTCCTGAACCGCCTCGCCAACGAGCTCGAGGGCGACGTCCCGTTCCTCGGCGTCGCCGTGCGCGAGAGCGCGACCACCTCCCTGGCATTCGCCAGGAAGCAGGACGTGCCCTACCCGAGTATCAGCGACTCGTCCGGGTCGCTGCTGGCGCGGTTCGCTGAACCGCTGCCGGCAGCCGCGGTGCCCACCACCTACGTCCTGGACCGTCAGGGCCGCGTAGCGGTCAGAGTCCTGGACCGCGTCACCTACCCGACGCTGAAGGGACTCATCGAGGACGTGTCGGCAGAGGCGGCCCCCTGATGGAGACCGTCGCCAGTGGCCCCCTGCTCATCGCCTCGCTCATCGCGGTCGCAGCAGGACTCGTGTCGTTCTTCTCGCCCTGCCTGGTCCCGCTGCTGCCCGGCTACCTGTCGTACGTGAGCGGGTTGAGTGCAGCCGACCTCTCAGGGCACCGGGCTCGAGTCACCACCGGAGCCGCCCTGTTCGTCCTGGGGTTCAGCGCCGTCTTCATCTCCTACGGCGCCGTCTTCGGTGCCATCGGCTTCCGCCTGCTCGAGCACCAGCGGGTCATCAACGTCGTCCTAGGCATCGTCACCATCGTGCTGGGTCTCGGCTTCATCGGTCTGACCCGGTTCGGGCAGCAGGAGGTGGGGCGGACGGTCATCAACCGCGTCGGCCTGGGCGCGGCCCCCGCCATCGGGGCGATGTTCGGCGTCGGCTGGACCCCGTGCATCGGCCCGACCCTGGCGACCGTGCTGTCAATGTCGACGACGACGGCAGACGCAGGCCGGGGCGCGTTCCTCACGGCCATGTACTGCATCGGTCTGGGCGTCCCGTTCGTCCTGGCTGCGGTCGCCTACCGGCGGATGCTCGGCGCCATCGGCTGGGTCCGGCGCCACCATCGCGCCCTTCAGGTGACCGGCGGCGTGATGATGATCGCCGTGGGCGTCCTGCTGCTGACGGGGGCTTGGCTCGATCTCATCAGCGCGCTGCAGCGGTGGTCACTGTCCTACGTCGCGCCCTTGTGACGCAGAACCTTCGGGCTGCTGTACGCGGTCGAGGGGTACTGCCACTCGCGACCGAGCGCGAAGCAGCCCTCGGGCAGCGGCGGCTTGGGGCACCCTCGGGCCAGCCGGATCGTGACCTCGCCCCGGGTGGCGCGTTGCGCGTTCTCGCCCGCACAGATGACGATGCGCCAGCGGCCCCGTCACCCGGAGGGCGCCCCAAGGACCCTTGAGAGATACCCCGGGGGGGTATAGGATCGAGGTGATACAGACCTCCCTTCCATCCAGTCCTGAGAATCCGACCCAGGCAAGAGGCATCATGAGCGCGCCGCACAGCGAACACGACAACCCGCAGACTGACTCCCACCACGACCACGGCGGCCCAGAACAGCCGGTCTCCCACGGCGGACACCACGGGCACGCTGGGCACGGCAACCACGGGGGTCATGGAGGGCGCGGTGACCATGCCGCGCAGTTCCGGTCTCTCTTCTGGGTGATGCTTGCGCTGGCCGTGCCGGTCGTCGTGTTCTCGGAGATGTTCGCGAGCATCATCGGCTACGAGCTGCCGAACGTCCCGGGCATCACCTGGGTCTCCCCCGCGCTGGGGACGATCATGTACGTCTGGGGCGGGCGTCCCTTCCTGACCGGCGCCGTCGGCGAGATCCGTGCGCGGGCGCCCGGGATGATGCTGCTCATCGCGCTGGCCATCACCGTCGCGTTCGTGGCCTCCTGGGGCGCCAGCCTGGGCCTGCTCCACCACGAGCTGGACTTCTGGTGGGAGCTCGCGCTGCTGGTCGTCATCATGCTCCTGGGGCACTGGATCGAGATGCGCTCCCTGGCCCAGACGAGCTCGGCGCTGGACTCCCTCGCCGCGCTGCTGCCCGACGAGGCCGAACGGGTCGAGGGTGACCAGGTCGTCGCAGTGGCACCGGCCGACCTGCGCGTCGGCGACCTCGTCGTCGTCCGACCCGGCGGCAGCGTCCCCGCCGATGGCCGGATCGTCGACGGCCGCGCGGAGATGGACGAGTCGATGGTCACCGGGGAGTCGCGCACCGTCTCCCGCACCGTCGACGAGATCGTCACCGCCGGTACCGTCGCGACCGACTCCGGCATCCGGATCGAGGTCACCGCCATCGGCGACGACACCGCCCTCGCCGGCATCCAACGCCTCGTCGCCACGGCCCAGAGCTCGAGCTCCAAGGCCCAGCGCATCGCCGACACCGCCGCCGGGTGGCTGTTCTGGTTCGCCCTGGCCTCGGCGGCCGTCACGGCGCTCGTGTGGGCCGTCGTCGGGACCCCTGAGCAAGGAGTGATGCGGACCATCACCGTGCTCGTCATCGCCTGCCCCCACGCACTCGGCCTGGCCATCCCGCTCGTGGTGTCGATCGCGACCGAGCGGGCGGCACGGGGCGGCGTCCTCGTCAAGGACCGCCTGGCCCTGGAGAGCATGCGCACGATCGACACCGTCCTCTTCGACAAGACCGGGACCCTCACCAAGGGCGAGCCCACCGTCACGGCCGTGGCCACGGCTGCCGGCTTCGACGAGGATGAGGTCCTGGGCCTGGCGGCGGCGGCCGAGGCCGACAGCGAGCACCCGCTGGCCCGAGCCATCGTCCGGGCTGCGGCCGAGCGTCACCTCGACGTTCCCGCCGCCACGGGGTTCGCGTCCTCGCCCGCCGTCGGGGTCACCGCGACGGTCGAGGGTCGCCAGGTTCGCGTCGGCGGGCCTCGGCTCCTGGCCGAGCTGGGGCTGGGCGAGGTCGAGACTGCCGAGGCGTGGCGCGCCGACGGGCGCATCATCCTGCACGTCGTCGTCGACGAGGTCCTCGCCGGCGGACTGGCCCTGGCGGACGAGATCCGTCCGCAGTCCTACGACGCCATCGCCGCGTTGGCCGCTCGGGGCGTCGAGGTGGCCATGCTCACCGGGGACGCCGAGGCGGTGTCCGCGAGCGTCGCAGCCGAGCTCGGCATCGAGCGGTACTTCGCCGAGGTACGCCCCGAGGACAAGGCCGAGAAGGTCGAGCAGCTGCAGCGCGAGGGCCGCAAGGTCGCGATGATCGGAGATGGCGTCAACGACGCCCCCGCGCTCGCGCAGGCCGACGTCGGCATCGCCATCGGCGCCGGCACGGACGTCGCCATCGCCTCGGCCGGCGTCATCCTGGCCAGCGACGACCCTCGCTCGGTCGTCTCGGTGATCGACCTGTCGAGCGCCGCCTACCGCAAGATGAAGCAGAACCTGTGGTGGGCGGGCGGGTACAACCTGATCTCGGTCCCCCTCGCCGCCGGCATCCTCGCCCCGATCGGCTTCGTCCTGCCGATGTCGGTCGGCGCCGTGCTCATGTCGCTGTCGACGGTCGTCGTGGCACTGAACGCCCAGCTGCTGCGTCGCCTGGACCTGCGGCCACAAGCCACCAGCGGGGGCACGGGCGACGCACCGAGTCCCGCGGAGGTCTCCCAGCACTGAAGGCCGGATCGCCGGTGTGGACGCCTGTCCTCAGATGTGGGGGTCCTCGCCACTGATGACGTGGTCGGCGTGGTTCAGTCCCTCGCGGACGAGTCGCTCGACGTGCCCGCCTCGCAAGGAGTAGTGGGCAGTTCGCCCCTCCCGCAGGACGTCGACGACGCCCGCGTGACGGAGCTTGGCCAGGTGCTGGCTGACCGAGGTGCGGGAGGCACCGACGGTCTCGACGAGGTCGGAGACGGTCCTGGGTCCCTCGGTCATCAACCAGAGCAGCTCCAGGCGAGTCGGCTCGCCGAGCATCGAGAAGATCTCGGCGCCGTGACGCAGCCGAGCGGCATCGGGCCGCCGCGGATGGTCGAGGCTGGGGGGCGTCGCGGGTGCTGCCTCGCTCACGGGTGCTCCTAGCGGTCTCGCTGCGCGCCCGGCTCGACGGACGGCCACATCATGGAGGCGACGATAACCGCTGCGACGGCCACGGCAGCCAGGACCATGGACGCGGCCGGGAGGCCGGCCTGCTGGCCCACCCACCCCGCGACGGGGTAGGCGAGCAGGTAGCAGGCGTGCGAGAGCGAGAAGTGCGCGGCGAACGCGGCGGGCCGAAGTCGTCGACGCGGCAGAGTTTGCCGTTGCCGGGGACTTCCTGCACGGTCGGGACCAGGATGATGCCGGCTGAGGCTCGGCGAACCTCTCGACCTGCTCTGACCTCCTTGCGGAGCTCGTTGAGGCTGAGGGGTCTGGACCTCTTCTTGGCCTCGATGACGATGCGGACTTCCTCGGTGCGACCGCTGATGGCCGCGTTGAGGGTGGCCACGCCGTCGCCGGTGCGCCTGGTGGTGCCGGCGCCGGGTTGACCGCCGGTGGCTTCCCACAGGTCCCCGGCCGCGAGGACGGCGACTTGAGCCAGTTCGAGCGCTTCGCTCTCCCACTGCGCCCCGATGGCGCGGCTGCTCTTGGCCGACGCCTGCCTATGGGCTTGCGACGCTTCGAAAGCTGCTCGCAGTCCGGTCAGGTGCTCGGAAAGCTCCTGCCTGGTCCCGCTGAGCTCGGTGAGGAGGTCCTGCCGCAACATGCGCACCGGTCCTTCGCGATCCAGCGACAGTGCGTTGCGCACTGCCTGACTGTGCTCGTTGAGTGAGGCGGCGAGCTGTTGCGCGCCGCTTGCCTGCACGGTGCGTGCTGCCTCGATGACCGCCGAGCGGACGTTCTTGGCCTCTCCGCCCAGCGCTGCCTCCAGTTGAGCAGGAAGCGTGGCCAGGATCTGCGCGGCCGTCTGTTCGACGGTCTTCTCATCGGCCTCGAGTCGCGTGATGACATCCTCGAGCCGGGTCATGGCGAGCTTGGACTGGGTGTCCACCCGTTCGGCGAACACGTCGAGTGTCCGCGTGATGGCACCTGTGTCGACGGCTGCCTTGCCCATGGAGAGCGCGACGAGCCCGACTGGCAGGGCCCTCCGGACGAGGTCAGCGGCGGCGGCCGCTCCCCCGTCAGCTTCGTGGCGGCGGATGATGGCCACCGACTCGGGGTGCTCGATCGTCAGGTCGCGGATGAGAAGGCGTTGTCCGTCTGTGAGGACCTCGACCGACGGCGTGCCGTTGGTGGGCAGCGTTGTGACGGTCATCGTCGCCCCCCGGGGGTGGGGAGCGGCAAGTCCTCCGGTAGACCCAGGCGGGCCTTGCGGCAGATGAGGCACGCGTCCGGCGAGACGCCGGGGAGGACGTGGATGAGGGTGGACTCCCACCATGTCATGGCGTCGAGTTGATCCTGGTCGATGAGCTGGCGCTCGAGGAGTGCTTGTTCGACCTGGACCTGCATCTCGCGTAGCGAGTCCTCATCTCCTGCGCCGTGGGCGCAGGCTGCGGATGCTCGGGTGGTGAGGCTGACCCACAGCTGCAGGAGGCGCAAGACCTCCTGGCCGGGGGGCGGGGTGGGGCTTGCCGGCAGGACTGCCGGTAGCGGCTGGGTGCTTGTCTTCATGAGATCTCCAGCTGGATGACCGCTGCGGTGGAGCTGACTGCCCCGCACGTCAGCGGGGGCGCTCGTTTGACGGCCCACCTACACGAGTGGGCGCCCTGGCCGGGCTCACAAGAGATCTGAAGAAAGAAAGTTGGCGCGAATGATTGCAGGAGGCGTGAAAGGGCGGACCTTCCAGATCGCCGCGATCGCGGAGAGATCACCACCGTCAACGAGATGAGACCCCATGAACGATCTGAATCCCCGCAACGACGTCGTCGTCATCCGGCTGCCGAAGGACCTCCGAGATGCCATCAAGGCCTGCGCCGACCGAGAAGATCGTTCGGTGGCATCGCTGATGCGGGTGGCCGCGCGCGAGTACCTGGACCGGGCGGCAGCGTCGTGATCACCACTTCTGTCAGCAATGACCTTCTGGGCCTGGACCCTGCCGCCACGTTCGAAGAACAAGGCCGCGCACGGCTGGCACGCCTGCAAGCACAGCGTGAACAACCACCGGTGCTCGGCAAGGCCGCGTTGGCAGGCCTGGCCGGCGAGGTCATCCGCGCAAAGTCACCGGACACGGAAGCCACTGACGCGGCGATGCTCATCACCCTTCTCACGGCGTTCTCTGCCATGAGTGGACGCGGTTCATGGGTGATGGTGGGCGACCAGAAGCACCATCCAGTCGTGTTCTCCGTCGTTGTCGGCGGCACCTCGCGTGACCGCAAGGGCACCTCGCTCGCCGCCGTCAAACCAGTGCTGGAAGCAGCAGACGACCCCGATGCGCCCTTCCTCACCACCCGGGTCGCACGAGGGATCGGATCGGGCGAAGCTCTCATCCAAGAAGTCGCCGGAGCAGCCAAAGCCGCCGACGGTGGCCCCCGAGGCAAGAGCCTTTCGGAGACGAACGACCAGCGCCTCCTCGTCATTGAGACCGAGTACGGCCGCCTCCTGACCGTCGGGGCACGTCAGGGCTCGACCTTGAGCATGACCGTCCGCTCGGCGTGGGACGGCGACCCGCTAGCCAATACGACGAAAGGCCAGCGTCTGCTGGCCGACAGCGCACACATCTGCATCCTCGGCCATGTCACGCAGGATGAGCTCCGCCGAAAGATGGCCGCGGGCGACGACGCGAACGGCTACGCCAACCGCTTCCTGCACGTGCTGAGCCGCCGTGAGACCTTGCTCCCCGAACCACGACAGCTCTCCGAGACGGAGACCAAACGCCTCGCCGACAAGCTCAGGTCCGCGATCACCTTTGCTTCGTCCGCTCGCGAGGTGACCCGCTCGCAGGAGTTCCGGACAGACTGGGACCGCGTCTACCGGGTGATCGAGTCCCAGCCGGACGGCGGTCCCATGTTCGGGAACATGACAGCCCGGGCCAGCGCTCACATCCTGCGTCTCAGCCTGGTCTACGCCCTGCTTGACCAGTCCCATGAGCTCCAGCCCCGACACCTGCGGGCAGCGCTGGCCGTCTGGGAGTACGCCGAGGCCACCGTGGCGTACCTGTGGGGTCCGAGTCTCGGCAGCGCCCGGCTGGACAAGCTTGCGGACCTCCTCACTGCGGAGCCCGAGGGCCTGACCATCACCGCCATCCACCGCCGGTTCTCCAACAACATGCAAAAGCACGAGGTAGACGATCTCGTGCAGCTTCTCGTCAAGATGGGCATGGCCAAGACGCAGCGACGTCAGTCCCCGAAGGGCGGACGGCCGAGCACCGTGGTGCTGAGCACGGTCGGGTGACGACTGAAACGAAGGAACGACCGAACCCAGCGACGGATGAGTTCGGTCGTTTCGTCGTTTCGGTCGTCACCCCACACCGCCGTCCGTGCACCATTGCAGCTCCGTTCCAGCACGGCACGGTGACGAGTGCCGACAATGGCGTGACCAACCACGGGAGACCACGATGACCAACCGACCTACTTGGCACGAGCACTCAGCCCGCGTCAGGAGCAGCGCAGTGTCAGCCGCAATCGCCGTGCTCGAAGTCGACCCAGAGGGCCCGGTGCTCCGAGATGCCTCTCGGTGGCTGGAGTACGAGTCCTGTCGACATGGGGGCGAGGACTGCGCCTGCCGGCGCAGACCTGCTCTGGACTGGGAAGGATGGGCGCGCGACGTCGATGCGCAGGGGCGAGGCTGGTCCAGTGGCGAGTTCCGCCTCTTCGAGATCGCCGCCGGGCTGGGAGCCGGACGTCCGTTCCGCATCACCGACACGTTGGACGCGCTGAGCCAGTGGGAGCCGAGGATCTGGCAGATCCTCGTGACGTGGGGAACCGGCGGCGACAGCCGAGAGCAACCAGGACGGATGACCACGCAGACCCTGAGTCCGGTCGTCCCGCCATGGTGGCCCACCGCCGCACAGAGCAGCTGAGGGCAAGCCCGAGCCCCCTGACGCGGTTCAGGCGTCCATCCTTCAACCGAGGAACTCGGTCTGACGTCGAGATGCATCGTCGGGCTTGGTACGGCTCTCGCTGCCGCCACTGGTGTGCACATGCTCGAGCCCATCCCTCCCCGTGCAACCCTCGATCCGCTAGCGACCTACGCAGCAGAGCTGCGAAGGCTCCGTCAAACTTCGCTCACGGACCCCCTGCCCACCCCCGTCCCGATCTGGGTGGAGGTCTTGGTCGTCACAGACGATGCATCCACCATCTGACGTCGCGGCGGTGTACCGCCGGCGTTGCTCCCTCACGGTCTTCCCTTTCAGTCCCTGGTGCGGCCTTGGACGCGTGTAGCCCGGCCTTCTCGGCACCCTTCACCATCGGTCAGGGCTGGGCCGGCTCGCGCTTGGAGAGGCGCTGATGATTGCCACCCGCGACTCGACGGGGGCACTGCCGGTGGAAGCAGCGCATGCACCTGCGGCGCACGGGCTGGAGGGCGAGTCCTTGAAGCCGACGTGACCACGATCGAGCCGCTCTGCCTCCAGAGACGTCCCGCCGGGAAACCAGCTGACCTACACAGCGGTGCCGCAGTGCCGGGACCGGTCACATGCGAGAGGCGGGGTGCGCCACCGACTAGCAGCCGGTCCTGCACCAATTGCAGGAAGAGCAGGGCTGCGCCCGCGACGCCCTTCACCAGCCGTGCATCTCAACGCTGAGGAGCAGGGACGCCTGACGAAACACGACTTCAGGCCCGGGTCGCGTGCCAGGCGATCGCGAAGGCCCGCCGTCTGACCGACCGCAGCGAAGGAGGTCGCCGGCGAGGTGATCGCAGCTCGCACCACCGCCCCGCCTACGACGAGCTTGGGACGGGATGACCTGGCACGAGCAGGCGCGGTCGGGGGCGTCCGAGCCCGGCCACCGCGCGCCTTCACCCACGGGGGCGCCCATCCCGGCGGGCGCGTGAACCCAACCCCCTATCCGTCTACCTGATGGACGAACCATTCGTACGGGCCGGCCCGGTGCCGGAGTGCGCCCAACGTCTGTACCGCGATGACGGCAGTGTTCAGTGCACGCTGTACTATTCAGTACATGCTGACCATTGCCAACCGTCTTGACGTGATGAACAGGTTGGGCCGAGCGATGGCTGACCCCACGCGCTCACGCCTACTCATGGCTCTGCTGGAGAGCCCCGCCTACCCCGGCGACCTCGCCCGCGATCTAGACCTGACGCGGCCGAACGTGTCGAACCACCTAGCGTGCCTGCGCGACTGCGGGATCGTCGTAGCCGAACCCGAAGGCCGACACACGCGCTACGCCGTCGCTGACCCCCACCTCGCCCGGGCTCTCACTGCGCTCATCGACGTCACCCTCGCGGTCGACGAGAGCGCACCCTGCATCGACCCGGAGTGCGTCCTGTCCGGATGTGGCACCCAGGGAGCTAGCGCCTGATGCTGACTTCTGCGGCGCAGGCGATCGGCCTGTTCATCGCCACCAACATCGACGACATCATCGTGCTGTCACTGTTCTTCGCCCGAGGAGCGGGACAGCCCGGAACCACGTTGCGCATCCTGGCCGGGCAGTACCTGGGGTTCGCCGGCATCCTTGCCGCGGCAGTGCTCGTGTCGCTCGGTGCCGGAGCCTTCTTGCCCGAGACCGCGATCCCCTACTTCGGTCTCATCCCGCTCGTCCTCGGCCTCTGGGCTGCATGGCAGGCGTGGCGCGATGACGACGATGACGACGACGCGAAGGTCGCCGGCAAGTCCGTCGCGGTGTGGACCGTCGCTGCCGTCACCTTCGCCAACGGCGGCGACAACATCGGCGTCTACGTCCCCGTCTTCTTGAACGTGGGCCCCGCCGCGACAGCCGCCTACTGCGTAGTCTTCCTCGTCCTCGTTGCCGCCTTGGTGCTCGCAGCCAGGTTCGTTGCCACCCGACCCGGGATCGACGAAGTGCTTGAACGCTGGGAGCACATCCTGTTCCCGGCCGTCCTGATCGGCCTGGGTTTGGTCATCCTCTACAGCGGCGGAGCGTTCGGACTCTGACCCTCCGCCTGGACAGCGGTCGAGCACATGCTGGCGCAGGGCCAAGCCGCCGTCACCCGGAACAGGCAAACGCCCTGACCCGAACCGATGTGCCTACGCAGGGCGAGTCGAGCAGGGCCTCGGGTGCCGATTGGTCGAGAGGCGCAGCGCACGCTCGAGTAGCGCTCGCCGACACGCAGCCCGACCCCTCCCTGCGTCGGGCTCAACCCACCGCGAGCAGGCCGGAGCCACCGTTTCGGTGACGCACACGCGGAGACGCCCCTCAGTCAGCGGACCTGTTCGGCTTTTAGTGTGGGTTCACGGGGCCCAAATGGCGCACAATGAGCGCGCCCTCGGTTCGATGGAACCGGGGGCGCGCTTCGTCATGTGCGCCCCTGGTCGGGCCCCCGTAGCGTCGCAGCCTGGTGGCCGTGCCGTAGCGAGGTTGAGCGTGTCGGCGTGTCGGCCCGACGGACCTTCGAGCGCTACAGGTAGCGGCAGATGTCCTGGGGGCGGCAGGCGTCGGGGTCGGCTGTGCTGGCGTCCTCATGCAGGTGGGCGACCGTCTCGCGGAGCGCTTGGAGCTCGGCGATCTGCCGGTCCAGGTCGGTGAGCCGGGCGTCGAGCAGGTCCTTGACGTGCCGGCACGGGGTGGCGCCTGCATCGCGGAGCTCGAGGACCTCGCGGATCTGGGCCAGGGTGAGGCCGGCGGACCGGCCGCGGCGGATGAAGTTGAGCCGGTCCACGGCGTCGGCCGTGAACGTGCGGTAGCCGGCGGCTGTGCGTCCGGCGGGGGTGAGCAGCCCGACGTCCTCGTAGAAGCGCAGCGTCTTCGGGGTCGTGCCGGTGGTGTTGGCGAGTTCACCGATGCGCATGCGGGCTCCCTGCTGTCGGGGCTTGACCTTCCAGCATAGTGGAAGGTTGAGACTGGCTCCAGTCAGCACCCCTCGGCCAAGCCGCCCACGCAGGAGGAGAACACTCATGCCGCACCACCCCGACGTCGACCTGGCCGTCATCGGTTCCGGAGGTGCCGCGATGGCTGCCGGCATCGCGGCCCGCCAAGCCGGCGCGAGCGTGGTGCTGGTCGAGCGCGGGGTGCTCGGCGGCACGTGCGTGAACGTCGGCTGCGTGCCGTCGAAGACGCTGCTCGCCGCGGCTGGCGCCCGGCACGCTGCCCTGACGAACCCGTTCGCTGGCGCGCCGACCAGCGCCGGCGGCGTGGACCTGGGTGCCCTGGTCGGGCAGAAGAATGAGCTGGCCGCCTCGCTGCGCCAGCACAAGTACGCCGACGTCGCCGACGCCTGGGGCTTCCCCGTGCTGACCGGCCAGGCCCGGTTCACCGACAAGGACACCCTCGAGGTCGACGGCCGGCCGCTGGCCGCGCGCGGCTACGTCGTCGCGACCGGCGCCCAGCCGCACACCGAAGGCATCGACGGCATCGAGGCGGTCACGTACCTGACCTCGACCACCGCGATGGAGCTCACCGAGGTTCCCGAGTCGCTGGTGGTCATCGGCGGCGGGTACGTCGGGATGGAGCAGGCTCAGCTGTTCGCCCACCTCGGGGCCCAGGTCACCGTGGTCGGCCGGCTGGCCCCGCACGCGGAGCCGGAGCTGCGCGAGGTGATGGCCCGGGTGTTCACCGACGACGGCATCAGCGTCATCGCCGAGCACGCCGCCAGCGTGAGGACCATCGGCGACGGCCGGGTCACCGTGACCACCCGCTCCGGCCGGGAGGCGTCCGGGCACCGGCTCCTGGTCGCCACCGGCCGCCGCCCGGACACCACCGCACTCGACCTGGCTGCGGCTGGCGTGGAGACCGACGTCCACGGCTTCATCACCATCGACGCCCACCAGCGCACCACCAACCCGAAGGTGTTCGCCGCCGGGGACGTCGCCGGCACCCCGCAGTACGTCTACGTCGCGGCCGCAGCGGGCCGGGTCGCGGCCACCAACGCCCTCGCACCCGATCTCTCCGCGGCCGCGTCGGTGGACTACACCGGTCTGCCGGCGGTGACCTTCACCCGCCCGCAGCTGGCCTCGGCCGGGTTGACCGAAGAGCAGGCCCTTGCACGCGGGCACGCCTGCACGTGTCGGGTGCTTGGGCTGGCGGACGTGCCCCGGGCGCTGGTCAACCACGACACCCGGGGCGCGGTCAAGCTGGTCGCTGACGCGGCCACCGGCAAAGTCCTCGGCGTGCACGCGGTAGCCGACGGCGCCGGGGAGCTGATGCTGGCCGCGACCTACGCGATCAAGGCGGGGATGACCGTCGACGACCTCGCCGACACCTGGGCGCCGTACCTGACGATGGCCGAGAGCCTGCGCTTAGCCGCCGGTCTGTTCCGCGGCGAGATGCCGACCTCCTGCTGCGCGTGAGCCGTCGAAAGCCCGTGCCGACCGTCAGCGCGGCAGGTACGGGTTGTGGTTCACTCGGCCGGCCGGGCGCGCCAGGCGTGGATGGGTGATGGTTCGTGGCGCCTGCCGTCGGGCGGCCTGGACCGCGGCCTGCTCGTGCCAGGTCATCCACAGCGCCAGCTCGTCGTAAGCCGGGTCGGTGGATCGAGTAGCGAGGACCTTCTCTGCAAGCACGCGCGCGGCGGCCAGGCCTCGACTCTCGGCCAGCGTCTGGCAGGCCACCCGCGCGAGGCGCGGCTCGAGGAGGTGCAGGTCCTTGGCCATCGCGACGGCGAGGTAGTCGTTGGCGGCGAGCACCCGGTCCTCTTGGGTGGTGAAGGTGAACACCAGCCACGCCATGTAGGCGGCCTCGCGCGGGTGGGTCCCCGGCCAGGCGTTGATGCGCCGGTCGGGGCGGGAGCCGAACAGCCGGTCGTTGATGCCCTTCTTGGTGAGCCTGCCCCGCTCGCCGAGGACCGCGACACGCGTCACCGGCTGGTAGAGGGTGTCGCGGGGGCAGCCGTGACCTTCCCAGCAGTCGGGACAGGAACGGCTCCCGGATCGCTCGCACGGGACCGACGCCTCGACTTGGGGCCGGATCTTGGCCCACCAGCGCAGCGCCCGGGTGTGGGCGAGCGCCGGCACCGATGCCGGCGGGTCCGCACCTGGGCCGGCGGCGGTGATGAGGGCAGCGACCGCACCGAGGAGGGTTCCCGCGGTCCCGGGTTCGGTTGCCGTGGGCAGCAGTGCCACGAGCGGGTCGAACAGCGCGCTGCCGTTCTCCTGGGCCGCGAGTGTGGCTTCGGCGCGCAGATGCGGGCAGCGCAGCCGCACGCACTCCGCGGCGAGCTTGGCGACGTGCTCGCGCGACTTGATGACCTCGGCGGCCTCGGCGGCGTTGCCGGCGAGCGTGACGTCCTCGAGCCGGATGCGACCGGACTCGACCAGGTCCCCGAGCCGGTAGGTGGCCTGCTTGGTCTGCGGGTCGTCCTGACGCTGGAGTCCGCGGTCCCGCTCGTCACGCAGGAGCGTCTTCTCAGTGGTGCGGGCAAGGACCGCCGCGTGCTTGCGGGTGATCCGCTGGTCCGGGTCGTAGCTCATCGTGCTGCCTTCTCGAGGACGGCCGTAGGTCGCCGTGTTCGAGAAGGACTGGTGCGCCGAACGCGCGCTGCTGCCAATCGCGCACACCCTGTCACCACAGTGTCTTCGAGATCTCCCGTGGCGCAGTGGGTGACCTGTAGGTGACTGGGTGCCAGGTGTCATGACAGGTGGGACCCCCGGGAGCTGGTCGCGAGGGGTCGAGAACGTCGAGAGAAACACCGAAGGCCTTCCAGTTCTCGCCTAGAAGGCCTTCGGTGAAGATCGCGATCGCAATCGTGTCTGGTAGCGGGGACAGGATTTGAACCTGTGACCTCTGGGTTATGAGCCCAGCGAGCTACCGAACTGCTCCACCCCGCGTCGCACTCAGTACTTTACGGCACGGTGAACGCCGATCCAAATCGGGGGGGTGCGGTCTCGGGTCGCCACTCTCATGATCGCCTCGTACCGTGGGGGGCGGAAGGAGGCGACGTGATCGCAGATCGCTACGAGCTCGACCGTGAGATCGGTCGGGGCGGTGCCACGAGCGTGTGGGTCGCGCACGACACCGTGCTCGGTCGTACCGTCGCGCTCAAGCGCCTCGGTCACGCGCCCGGCTCCTCCGAGATCGATGCCGCCCGCGCCGAGCGCGAGGCGCACCTCGCCGCGCGCGTGCACCACCCGAACATCGTGGCCGTCTACGACATTGCCGACGACGACGAGCACACCTGGCTCGTCATGGAGTACGTCGACGGACCGACTCTCGCCGACCTGTGCGACGGCATGCCGCTGGAGGCCGACCGCGCCGCCCGCCTGCTCGCCCAGGTTGCCGATGCGCTCGCCGCCGCGCACGACGCCGGCATGATCCACCGCGACGTCAAGCCCTCCAACGTCTTCGTCGCCGACGGCGACGTGGCCAAGCTGGGCGACTTCGGCATCGCGCGCCGCGAGATCGACGAGGCGCTCACGCGCACCGGCCTGATCACCGGCTCACCCGCCTTCCTCTCCCCCGAGATCGCCCGCGGCCGCACCGCCACGACGGCGAGCGACGTGTGGGCCTTCGGGATCACCGCGTTCCACGCCGCCACCGGCTCACCACCGTTCGACGTCGCCGACGACGACCCGATCACCGCCGTGCAGAAGATCCTGGACTCGGCCACGCCGATCCTCCCGGCCGACCACCCGCTGGCCCCGGTGGTGGCGGCCACCATGCAGCAGGAGCCCGACGAGCGGGCGTCCATGCGCGAGGTGGCCGGTCTGCTGCACGACATCGTCCACCCCGGTGCGCCGCGTCGCTCGGCACTGGCCGACCTGCTGGTCGACCACGTGTCCCGCGACGACTTCGCCGACGACCAGCGGCCGCGCCCCGCGAGCGGCGCGCCCGTGCGGTCCACGGATGCCACCGAGCTCACGCCGTCCGAGTCGACCGTCCGGCGTGACCGCCATGCCACCCGGGTCACACCCCTTCCCGCACCCGAGCTGCCGAGCCGGGGCTCGCACGCCGCTCCCCCGCCGCTGTGGCGAGACCGCCGGTTCGCCCTCGCCGCCGCAGCCGCCGTGGCGGTGCTGGCCTCGGCGGTCACCGGCGTGGCCCTCACCTCCGGCGGTGACGACGGCTCCACCACCGTCGCCTCGGCCGATGGAGGCGAGGGCTCCGGCGGGGAGTCGACCTCGCTGGCCGAGCGGCTCGAGAAGTTCGCGAACACCTACGTCACCACCGCCGCCGGCGACCCGCGCAAGGGCTTCGAGCTCCTCACCGCCGAGTACCAGCAGGCCAGCGGAGGGCTCTCCGGCTACGAGAGCTTCTGGAGCAAGGTCGAGGACGTGCGCGTCGAGCGCGTCTCGCCCGATCCCGAGGCCATGCGCGTCACCTACATCTACTCCTACCTCTACGAGGGCAGCAGGCGCACCGAGACGGTCACGCTGCAGCTCACCAAGGACGGCTCGAGCTACCTCATCGACGGCGCCGAGTCGATCTGATTCCCGCGGGGCGTCCTCAGGACTCGAGCGTCTCGCGGGCCAGGACCGAGTTCGGCCGGAACGACACCGGATCCCCCCGCCGCGCCGGCCTGACCAGGTCGAACCCCGCCGTCGTCACGAGCACCCAGCGTCGCGGACGCTCCGCGCGGCCGAGTCGCTGACGGGCCTCGCCCGCCACCTCCCGGGCACACGCCTCGTGGCAGGGAGGGAACGCGAACTCGCCGTCGAGCGCCTCGTCCGACGAGCCGACGAACGCGATGGGCCGCACCAGCGTCGCCCCGCACACCCCGCAGATGCGGCTCAGGGCGCACCGGATGGCGCGCTTCTTCACCACGTGGTCGTGCGAGCCGACCCCCTCGTCGTCGACGCACGCGAACGGCAGTGCCGCGCCGTCGACCACGGGGCCTCGCACGACGGTCGTCGGACCGCTCACTGGGCAGCGGCGGCGCTCGTCCACCGCCCCAGCTCGTGGCGACGGCCCGGCCGCTCGTCGTCGCGACGACGCCCCCGCGGGACCGGCGGTGGGGTGGAGTCGTCCTTGGTGCGGCGGTTGGGCAGCGACAGCTTCATGATCGTGCGCAGCGTCTGGCCGTACTGCTTGTACAGCGGACCGGTCGTGTACGGGATGCCGTAGCGCTTGCAGATTTCCTTGACCTTCACCGAGATGTCGGCGTAGCGGTTGCTCGGCAGGTCGGGGAACAGGTGGTGCTCGATCTGGTAGCCCAGCTGCCCGCTCATGACGTGCAGGAGCTTGCCGCCCTCGAAGTTGGCCGAGCCGAGCATCTGGCGCAGGTACCACTCCGCACGCGTCTCGTCCTCGAGCTCCTCCTCCGTGAAGTGCACGGCCCCGTCGGGGAAGTGCCCGCAGAAGATGATCATGTACGCCCACACGTTGCGGATGATGTTGGACGTGAAGTTCGCCGTGAGGGTGCTCATGAAGGCCGGACCGGTCAGCGCCGGGTACACCACGTAGTCCTTGAGCGCCTGCTTGCCGACCTTGTCGCCGATCTGCTTGAGCTGGCGCTTGAGCAGCTTCGGGTCCTTCTCGCCCTTGCGGATCGCCTCGATGTCCAGGTCGTGCAGGGCCACGCCCCACTCGAAGAACATCGCCAGGAGCGCGTTGTAGATCGGCTGCCCCAGGTTGTAGGGCGTCCACTTCTGGTCCCGGCTCATGCGCAGGATGCCGTAGCCCACGTCGTTGTCGTGGCCGAGCACGTTGGTGAACTGGTGGTGGATGTAGTTGTGCGAGTGCTTCCACTGCTCCGCGGGCTGCGTGGTGTCCCACTCCCAGCTGCTGGAGTGCACCTCCGGGTCGTTCATCCAGTCCCACTGGCCGTGCATCGTGTTGTGGCCGATCTCCATGTTCTCCAGGATCTTGGCCGACGACAGCAGGGCCGTGCCGAGCAGCCAGGCCGGCGGGAACATGCTCGCGAACAGGGTGATGCGCCCGGCGGCGGCGAGGCGACGCTGCAACGTGATGATGCGCATCACGTAGTCGCGGTCGGCCTGGCCGCGATCGGCCTCGACCTGGGCGCGGATCTCGTCGAGCTCGCGCCCGATCTCCTCCACCTCCTCGTCGGTCAGGTGGGTGTACTCGCGGACGTCGGCGTAGGCCATGTGTCTCTCCTCAGATCTTGAGCGTGCAGTCGGTGGCGGCGACACTGATGCACGTCTGCACGTACTCGCCCTCGGTGTGCTCGTCGCCGCTGCGCAGGTCCTTCACCCGACCGGACAGCAGCGGGACGTCGCAGGTGTGGCAGATGCCCATGCGGCAGCCGAACAACATGTTGACGCCGGCCTTCTCCCCCGCCTCGAGCAAGGTGGTGGCCCCGTCGGCCTCGATGCTCTTGCCGGTGTCGCCGAAGGTGATCGTGCCGCCCTCGGCGTCGGTCTCGGTGGCGCCGAGCGTGAAGCGCTCGACGTGCAGCTCGTCCTCGCGGCCGAGGTTCTCGTAGTGCTCGACGAGGGCGTCCAACATGGGCTGGGGCCCACAGGCCCAGGTCTCACGGTCCGCCCAGTCGGAGCAGACGTCGCCGAGCTGGTCGGGGGTCAGGAAGCCGTCCGTGTCGGTGAACCGCTCGTAGAACGTGAACGACTCCCGCTTCCGGGCCAGCTCGCGCAGCTCGTCGAGGAACATCATGTCGTCCTCGTCGACCGCGGAGTAGGCGAGGAAGACGTCGGGCATGGAGTCGCGGCGGTCGAGGGTGCGCAGGATCGACATCACCGGGGTGATGCCGCTGCCGCCCACCACGAACAGCACGCGCTCCGGCGGCGGGTCCGGGAGGACGAAGTCCCCCTGCGGCGACTCGAGCCGCACGATGGTGCCCGGTTCGAGCCCGCTCACGAGGTGCTCGGACAAGAAGCCCTCGGGCATCGCCTTGACCGTGATGGCCACCGTGCCCTCGGAGCGGACCGGGGCCGACGACAGCGAGTACGAGCGCCAGTGGAAGCGGCCGTCGATCTCGACGCCGATGCCGATGTACTGGCCGGGGTGGAAGTCGAAGGACCAGCCCCACCCGGGCTTGATGACCAGGGTCGCCGACCGCTCCGTGACCTGCTCCACGCGCTCCACGCGGCCGCGGAGCTGACGTGCGGACCACAACGGGTTGATGAGCTTGAGGTAGTCGTCGGGGTGCAGGGGCGTCGTGAGCGCCTTGCCGACGCTGCGCACCCGCCGCAGCACCGGCGACTTCTCGATCAGTGAGTCAGCCACCTCGGACCTGCCTCCCCCGCACCTCGCGGACGCCAGTCGATCGATGCACTGTGGTGTGCATCACGGCGAGCGTACGTCCGAACGAGGGTCGGCGCGACCCCGATGCAACTCGTAGTTTCATCTGGCGGACATGTCGTCCCTGGGAGACGGTGGGAGGGACCGAAGCAGCACCGACGAACCCTGACCGGGAGGCCCCAATGCCCACCCTCGAGACCAACGGGATCCAGCTCGCCTACACCGACAGCGGAGGTGACGGTCGCGCCGTGGTGCTCGTCCACGGCTGGCCGCTCAGCGGAGCGTCGTGGTCGGAGCAGGTACCCGTCCTGACCGCCTCCGGCTACCGCGTGATCACCTACGACCGTCGCGGGTTCGGCGCGAGCGACAAGCCGGAGACCGGCTACGACTACGACACCTTCACCGAGGACCTGGCCGGGCTGCTCGAGCAGCTCGAGGTCACCGACGCCACGCTCGTCGGCTTCTCGATGGGCGGCGGCGAGGTCGCCCGCTACCTCGGCGCCCGTGGCTCGGAGCGCATCCGTTCGGCCGTCCTCGCCGGGGCCGTCCCGCCGTTCCTGCTCCGGACCGACGACAACCCCGACGGCGGACTCGCCCAGGAGGACGTCGACGGAATGAAGCAGGGCCTGGAGTCCGGCCGCGAGGAGTTCCTCGAGGGCTTCACGAAGGACTTCTTCAGCGCGAACGGAGAGCTGAAGGTCACCGAGGACCAGCGGCAGGAGGCCGTCGCGCTCGCCGAGCCGGCCAGCACGACCGCCATGCTCGGGTGCATCGACGCCTTCGGCACCACCGACTTCCGGGCCGACCTGGAGCGGATCGACGTCCCGGTCCTCGTGGTCCACGGCGACGCCGACGGCATCGTCCCCTTCGAGGTGTCGGGCAAGCGCACCGGCGAGACGGTGAAGGACGCCACCGTCCACGTGGTGTCCGGCGGTCCGCACGGTTTCAACGTCAGCCACGCCGACGAGCTCAACCGCGTGCTGCTGGAGTTCCTGCAGCGCTGAGGTCCGCAGGCCCCCTCACCCGAAGCCCCTCCCGCCCACGCGGGAGGGGCTTCGTCCTGCCTGCGGCCCATGGTGACGATCCGGTGAAGTGACCGACCGGGCGCCGAGTGCCTCTGGCGCACCCGGCCGTCCGGGGTGAGACTGGGCAGGCACGTCGCACCTCCGGGTGGGCGTGCTCGTCCCACGGGGGGACGCCGGGCCTCGGCCCGGATGTAGAGAGGACGCACCATCTTGCGAACATGTCGCACCCGTCTGCTCCGAGCCGGAGCAGCATCCACCATCGCGCTCGCCCTCGCCGTCACCTCGGCGAGCACCGCAGGCGCCGCCACCGACGATCCCCGGGCCAAGGTCGACAAGGCTCCCGAGCGGACCGTCCAGACCGACGAGGTGAAGGACGCTCCCGCGTCCGACAAGCTCGGCCAGGCCGACCGCGAGCTCCTCGCCGACGCCCGCAGCGACGGCGCGAAGCGCGTGACCGTCATGATCGCCACCGAGCGCAAGGCCACCAAGGCCGTGGTCGACTCGTTGGAGTCCGCCGGCGCCTGGGTCGGCCGGGTCGACGACAAGCTCGGCTACGTCCGGGCCAGCGTCCCCACCTCCCGCGTCGAGAAGGTCGCCGCGCTCTCGAAGGTCGACGCGGTCGACCTCGACGAGACCATCCCGATCGACGATCCGCAGCCCGGCAAGTCCTCCACCGCCGGCTCCTCGCCGTCGAAGGCGCCCGGCAAGGGCACCCCCGACGCCAACCCCTACATGCCCACCCGCGAGACCGGCACCGTCGACTTCAAGAAGAAGAACCCGACGTACGACGGCCGCGGCGTCACGATCGGCATCATCGACTCCGGCGTGGACCTCGACCACCCGGCCCTGCAGAAGACGACCACCGGCGACCGCAAGATCGTCGACTGGGTCACCGGCACCGACCCGGTGCTCGACAGCGATGGCACCTGGCGCCCCATGGTCACCGAGGTCAGCGCGGCTCCGACGTTCTCCTACGCGTCGGCCACCTGGACCGCGCCGCGCTCCGGCGACTTCCGCGTGAGCCGGTTCAGCGAGAGCATCACCGCCGGCAGCGAGCCGGGCGGCGACGTGAACCGTGACGGCGACACGACCGACCAGTTCGGCGTGCTCTACGACACCGCGACCAACGACATCTGGGTCGACGCGAACCAGGACCGCACCTTCAGCAACGCCGAGAGGATGCGCCCCTACAAGGAGACGTTCCAGGTCGGTCACTTCGGCACGGACAGGAAGGGCACCGACGTCGTCGAGTCCATGCCGTTCGTCGTCGAGTTCCGCGAGGACGTGAGCCTCGCGCCGTACGGCCTGCCCGGCACGGCCGACTTCGTCAACATCGGCATCGTCGAGGACGCCCACGGCAGCCACGTGGCCGGCATCGCCGCCGCGAACTCGATGTTCGGCGGCGACATGGACGGCCAGGCCCCCGGCGCGAAGATCGTGTCGTCCCGTGCCTGCACGTGGGGTGGCGGCTGCACGTCCGCGGCCCTGCTCGACGGCATGGTCGACCTCGTCACCAACCGCGGCGTCGACGTGGTCAACATGTCCATCGGCGGCCTGCCCGCGCTCAACGACGCCAACAACGCCCGCGCGACGGTCTACGACCGACTGATCGACGACTACGGCGTGCAGCTGTTCATCTCGGCCGGGAACAGCGGCCCGGGCCTGAACACGATCGGTGACCCGTCGGTCGCCGGCAAGGTCGTCAGCGTCGCCTCCTCGATCTCCAAGGAGACCTGGAAGTCCAACTACGGCTCGGTCGTCTCGGCGCCGCTGGCCCTGCACCCGTTCTCGTCGCGGGGACCGACGGAGTCCGGCGGCTTCAAGCCGAACATCTCCGCACCCGGCTCGGCGATCTCGACCGTGCCGCAGTGGCTCAAGCAGCCCGACCTCGCCGAGGCCGGCTACACGCTGCCCGTGGGCTACGCCATGTTCAACGGCACCTCGATGGCGTCGCCCCAGGCTGCCGGCGCCGCAGCCGTGCTCCTGTCGGGGACCTTCGCCAAGGAGATCCCCGTGACCCCGAAGCGTCTGCGCGACGCCCTGTACAGCGCGGCCAAGCCCTTCAAGGGTGAGTCCGTCGCCGGCCAGGGCACCGGCCAGCTCGACGTCGCGGGTGCCTGGAAGCTGCTGCAGAAGAAGGCGACCACGGCCGACTACACGACCGACGCCCCGGTCTGCACCCCGCTGTCGGACTTCCTGGCCAAGCCGGGACGTGGCACGGGCGTCTACAACCGCTGTGCCGCGGGTGACGGCGGACAGGTGCTGAAGAAGGCCAAGGCGTACAACGTCAAGGTCACCCGCACGTCGGGCACGGCCAAGGCGGTCAAGCACCGGGTGAGGATCGTCGGCAACGACGGCACCTTCACGGCGCCCAAGACGATCTCGCTCGCCAAGGGCAAGGCCGCCACGCTCAAGGTCACGGCCACGACGAAGAAGCAGGGCGCCCACGCGGCCATCGTCGAGATCGACGACCCGGCCACCCCGGTGGTCGACCACCGCGTGATGGTCACCGTCGTGCAGTCGTCGGCCCTGGCCAAGCCTGCGTTCTCCCAGGAGAGCCGCGGCACGGTCGAGCGGAACCGTTCCACGTCGTACTTCGTGACGGTCCCCGAGGGCTCCAAGGCCCTGCAGGTGAACCTGTCGGGCATCGCGACCCGCAGCCAGACGCGGTTCATCGCGATCAACCCGTACGGCGTGCCGGTCGAGTCGACGGCGTCCACCGCCTGCTACACCAACTTCAGCGACGCCAAGGCCTGCAAGCCGACGTCGCGAGGCTACGCCGACCCGCTGCCGGGCGTGTGGGAGATCGAGGTGGAGTCGCGACGCACGTCGCCGCTGCTCGAGAACCCGTTCACCCTGACGGCCGCGGCACAGGGCATTACGGTCGAGCCGGCCACCCAGGACGTCGCTCCGGCGGCCGACGGTGGTCCGATCGACCTGGCCTGGACGCTGAAGAACGAGTTCGGCGCCGTGGCGGTCACCCCGCGCGGCGGCGACCTGGGCAGCGCCCTGTCGGAGCGCAAGAGCATCGACGACGGTGACCAGCAGTCGTACGAGGTCGAGGTGCCCGACGGTGCCTCGAGCCTGACGGCGACGATCGGCAGCACGTCCGACGCCGGTGCCGACCTCGACCTGACGGTCCTCGGACCCGACGGCTCGCAGGCCGGTCAGTCCGCCGACGGCGACTCCGAGGAGTCGGTGACCCTCGAGGCGCCGGACGCCGGCACCTACACCGTCGTGGTCGACGGCTACGCGGTGCCGACCGGCACCACGGAGTACGACTACCTCGACGTGTTCTACTCCGACGGCCTCGGCACGCTCGACGTCGACGGTGGCGAGCTCCAGCTGGCTCGCGGTGCCACCGCGGAGGTGACGGGGTCGCTGACCGCGACCGCGGAGCCCACGGACGGGCGTGTGCTGTTCGGGGAGATCCAGGTCGTCTCGTCCGAGGGCGCGGTGCTCGGCAGCGGGTCGGTGCGGGTCACCGGCTCGGAGCCCGAGCCGACACCGTCACCGACGCCGTCGGCCACCGGCTCGACCGCCCCGGCAGCACCGGCGACGGCGCAGCCGCTGAAGCCCAGCCCGGCCACGGTCGAGCAGGAGTAGCGCTCAGCCGCGCTCGACCTCGACGACGACGAGCACCGGCCCCTGCTGGCAGGTGGTCGTCGCGTCGGGGTCGGGCCGGCCCTTCACGGTGACGCGGTGGGGGGGGGCCCCCCCCCCCCCCCCCCCCCCCCCCGGACCGATGGTGGTCCAGACGACGTTCGTGAGCAGCCCGAACTGGCCGTCGA
>NZ_JANLGG010000032.1:0-34471 GCF_024655735.1 Aeromicrobium sp. 50.2.37 | reverse complement strand
CCCCCCCCCCCCCCCCCCCCCCCCCCCCCCCCCCCCCCCCCCCCCCCCCCGACGGCATCGAGGGACTGGCCCGTGCGGAGCGCGCAGACCTCCCCACCTTCGTCGAGCGGCTCGGTGACCACTCCGACCGCGACTCCTGGGACGCTGCCCTGACCGAGCAGGTCGCCGCCCACGAACCCGACCTCGTCGTCCTCGCCGGCTTCATGAAGCTCGCCGGCCCGCACTTCCTGGCCCGGTTCGGCGGTCGCACCCTCAACACGCACCCGGCGCTCTCGCCGTCGTTCCCCGGCATGCACGGCCCGCGCGACGCGCTCGCGTACGGCGTCAAGATCACCGGGGCCACGCTGTTCGTCGTGGATGCCGGGGTCGACACCGGGCCGATCGTGGCCCAGGTGGCCGTGCCGGTGCTGCCCGACGACGACGAGGCCACGCTGCACGAACGCATCAAGACCAGCGAGCGTCGCATGCTCGTCGACTCCGTCGGCGAGCTGGCGCGCCGCGGCTTCACCCTCAACGACCGCACCATCGAGCTCGGAGACCCTGCATGAGCACACGACAGATCAAGCGCGCCCTCGTCTCGGTGTACGACAAGACCGGGCTGGAGCAGCTGGCCCAGGCGCTGCACGCCGCCGACGTCGCCATCGTCTCGACCGGGTCGACGGCCCGCACCATCGAGGCCGCGGGCGTGCCCGTGACGCCGGTCGAGGAGCTGACCGGCTTCCCCGAGTGCCTCGACGGCCGGGTCAAGACCCTGCACCCGCGCGTGCACGCCGGCATCCTGGCCGACACCCGCCTGGAGTCCCACGCGGCCCAGCTGGCCGAGCTCGGTGTGGAGCCGTTCGACCTCGTCGTCGTCAACCTCTACCCGTTCCGCGAGACGGTCGCCTCGGGCGCCACGCCCGACGAGTGCGTCGAGCAGATCGACATCGGTGGCCCGTCGATGGTGCGCGCCGCGGCGAAGAACCACCCGAGCGTCGCGATCGTGACCTCGCCCGACGCCTATGCCGACGTCACGCAGGCGTTGGCCGGCGGCGGCTTCACGCTCGAGCAGCGCAAGCGGCTCGCGGCCCAGGCCTTCGCCCACACCGCCGCCTACGACGTGGCCGTCGCCGAGTGGTTCGCCGGCGAGTACACGCGTGACGAGACCGTCGACGGGGGCTGGCCCGCGTTCGCAGGGTCCGCCGGCACGCTCACCTCGGTGCTGCGGTACGGCGAGAACCCGCACCAGCAGGCCGCCCTCTACGCCGACGGCAAGGGTGGTCTCGCCTCCGCCGAGCAGCTGCACGGCAAGGAGATGAGCTACAACAACTACGTCGACACCGATGCCGCGCGACGTGCGGCGTTCGACCACGACGAGCCCGCCGTGGCGATCATCAAGCACGCGAACCCGTGCGGGATCGCGGTCGGCGCCGACGTGGCCCAGGCGCACGCCCGCGCCCACGCCTGCGACCCGGTGTCCGCCTTCGGCGGCGTCATCGCCGCCAACCGGCCGGTCAGCGTGGCGATGGCCGAGCAGGTGGCGGAGGTCTTCACCGAGGTGATCGTGGCCCCCGACTACGAGCCGGGCGCCGTGGAGGTGCTGCAGCGCAAGAAGAACATCAGGATCCTGCGGTCACCCGCGCCGGCAGCGCCGTCCGACGGTGCCGCGACCGACACGGAGGTGCGCCCGATCTCGGGTGGGCGGCTGGTCCAGCAGGTCGACCACGTCGACGCCGCCGGTGACGACCCCGCCTCGTGGACGTTGGTCTCCGGCGACCCGGCCGACGACGCGCTCCTCGCCGACCTGGCCTTCGCCTGGACCGCCGTCCGCGCCGTCAAGTCGAACGCCATCCTCCTGGCCAAGGACGGCGGGGCGGTGGGCATCGGCATGGGACAGGTCAACCGGGTCGACTCGTGCCGTCTGGCCGTCGAGCGAGCGGGCCAGGAGCGGGCCCTCGGTGCCGTGGCCGCGTCCGACGCGTTCTTCCCGTTCGCCGACGGCCCGCAGATCCTCATCGACGCTGGGGTGCGTGCCATCGTCCAGCCGGGTGGGTCGGTGCGTGACGACGAGACGATCGCCGCTGCCCAGGCTGCGGGCGTGACGATGTACGTGACCGGGACGCGACACTTCTTCCACTGACGCGCGCGGTCGGCGCCGCGTCAGGAGCTGGTGCGCAGACCGTCCTCGAGGACGCGCACGACCTGGCGGCGCAGCAGCGCAGCCACCGAGGCGACGTCGTCCGACGGGTCGGTGATCGAGACGAGGGCTCCCGAGTAGAGCACCGACAGGGCCCGGACGCACTCGATGCCGTCGGCCACGCCGACGGCCCGGACGAGCGACACCATCGACGCCCCGACGTTGGCGCGCATGGCGTGCAGGTCGTCCATGAGGTGGGGTCGGGCGAACGTCGCCAGGTAGACCTGCATCTGCTGCGCAGCCGTGGTGGAGGTGTGGTCGGAGAGCAGTCGCTCGAAGACGGCGCCGACGTCCTCGGGGGTGAGGACGGTGCCGGGCTCGGGCTGCAGCGCGCTCCACGTGGCGTTCCACGTCGAGAGCGTCTGGCTGAACACCACGTCGACGAGCTGCTCGATCGAGGCGAAGTAGTACGACACCGTGGCGAGGGGCACGTCGGCGGCCTCGCTCACGGACCGGTGGGTCACGGCCTTCGTGCCGCCCTCGGCGAAGAGGGTGGCTGCGGCGGTGATGAGCTGGTCACGACGGACCCGGCTGCGTTCCTGGCTGAGCCGGGCGCGACCCCCGGGAGGGGTGCTGTCGGTCATGCGTGGCCGCGCCCGGGGGAGGGGACGTCCTGGGCACCAACGAGCATGATCGCGTCGTCCTTCACTTCCTGTACCCCGAGACTGTTGGTCGTCAGTCTAATGACGCGCCGGTCGCTTTGGCGAGGGCCCCGTCGATCACGTCTCGTCCCAGGAGGTGGGCGCCGACCAGGTCGCGCAGGGTTTCGCTCATGCGCTCGGCCTCCTCGGTCTCCGAGTACAGGCCCGACTGGCGGCGCAGCGCGGTGCCCGCCACCGCGGTCAGGAGGGCGCCGGCCAGCCGCTCGGGGGTGGGGACGCCGAGGACCGTGAGCCAGCCGATGGTGAGCTGCTCGAAGCTGCGCAGTGCGCCGGCGGCCTCGTCGCGCAGGGCCTCGTCGCGGGTCGCGGCGAGGTAGATCGAGAGCTCGAGGGCCGCGACCTCGGGGCCACGGGCCGAGAACACGCCCACGATGGTGGGGGTCACGTCGGAGACCCGCAGCGTCCGCGGCCCGTCGTCGAAGCCGGCGAGCGAGTCGAGCGAGGCGCGCCACCGTCCGATGTGGTCGCGCAGGGCCTCCCGCAGCAGCTCCTCGATCGAGGCGAAGTAGTAGGTGGTGGTGGCTGGGGGGAGTCCGGCGCGTCGTGCGACCGCGCGGTGCGTGACGGCGCGCGCGCCGCCTTCGGCGAACAGCTCGATGGCGGCGGCGACGAGCTCGTCGCGTCGCTGCCGACTGCGCTCCTGGGACAGCTGTGCCCGCGTCGTCATCCGTCACCTTCTCCCGTGCGGTGCCGTGCGGCACCGGGACCGTCCTGCTGGTCTGCAGCGTGACCACCGAGGCGGGTCACTCTCCCGGACCCGAGTGTAGGGGGAGGGGCCATCGGGTCATGTTCCTCGCGGACGCCGAGCCGTGACAGACTCGTGCGCGTGACGGCGCAGATCCTCGACGGCAAGGCGGTGGCCGCGGCCATCAAGACGGAGCTCACCAGCAGGGTGGCGGCCCTGCGGGAGCGTGGGCTGGTGCCGGGTCTGGGCACCATCCTGGTCGGCGACGACCCGGGCAGCCGCTGGTACGTGGACGCCAAGCACCGCGACTGCGCCCAGATCGGCATCGAGTCGATCCGCGTCGACCTCCCGGCGTCGGCGACGCAGGCCGAGATCGAGGCGGCGGTCGACGGGTTGAACGCCGACCCCGACTGCACCCTCTACATCGTGCAGCTGCCGCTGCCGCGCGGGATCGACGAGAACGCCGTGATCGGCCGGATCGACCCGGCGAAGGACGCCGACGGGCTGCACCCCACCAACCTCGGCTGGCTCGTGCTGGGCGAGCCGGCGCCGTTGCCGTGCACGCCCCGCGGGATCGTGGAGCTGCTGCGTCGTCATGACGTGCCGATCGCGGGGGCGAACGTCGTGGTCGTCGGTCGCGGCATCACCGTCGGCCGCCCCATGGGTCTGCTGCTCACGCGTCGCTCCGAGAACGCCACCGTCACCCTGTGCCACACGGGCACCCGCGACCTCGCCGCCGAGGTGCGGCGCGCCGACATCGTCATCGCCGCGGCGGGCGTGCCGGGCATCGTCACGGCCGACATGGTCAAGCCCGGTGCCGCCCTGCTCGACGTCGGGGTCAGCCGCGACGAGGCCGGCAAGATCGTCGGCGACCTGCACCCGGGCGTGATGGACGTGGCGGGGTGGGTGGCTCCCAATCCCGGGGGCGTCGGTCCGATGACGCGAGCGATGCTCCTGAGCAACGTGGTCGACGAGGCCGAGAAGATCGTCGCGAGCCGGGATTGACGGCCCGGTGATGGTGCCTCTGCCGCGCAGTCGCGGATCGCAGATCTACCTGCTCCTGCTCGTCGGGGTGGCGGTCGGGCTCGTCCTCGTGGCGTTCGGCGTCTGGCGGGCCGGGCTGATGGTCGTGGGAGTCACGTTCGTGCTGGGGGCCGTCGCCCGGGTGGTCGTGCCGCCGGACCACGTGGGGATGCTCCGCGTGCGTGGGCGGACGTTCGACATCGTCTGGATGACGGTGCTGGGCGCGAGCCTGAGCCTGCTGGCCCTGATCGTGCCGCCCGGCCCGCCGGCCTGAGGCAGGGCAGAGCCCGCCGGCCTGAGGCAGGGCAGAGCCCGCCGGCGCGAGGCAGGGCAGAGTCCATCGCCTGCCCGACGCACCGACGCCGCCGCTCCGTGGGGAGCAGCGGCGTCGGTCGGTGGATGGTGCCTCGGCAGGGCCTCAGATCAGGCCGAGCTCCTTGACGGCGTCGCGCTCCTCGACCAGCTCGGCCGCGGTGGCGTCCATGCGCGCGCGGCTGAAGTCGTCGATCTCCAGGCCCTGGACGATCTCCCAGTCACCGTTGCTCGTGGTGACGGGGTAGGAGTAGATCAGGCCCTCGGGCACGCCGTAGGAGCCGTCGGAGACGACGGCCATGGAGGCCCAGTCGCCCTCGGGCGTGCCGTGGAGCCAGTCGCGCGCGGCGTCGATGGTGGCCGACGCGGCGGAGGCGGCCGACGAGGCGCCGCGCGCCTCGATGATGGCCGCGCCGCGCTTGGCGACGGTGGGGATGAAGTCGTTCTCGATCCACGGCTGGTCGTCCACGACCTCGGCGGCCGGGCGGCCACCGATCTCGGCGTGGAAGACGTCCGGGTACTGCGTGGCGGAGTGGTTGCCCCAGATGGTCAGCTTCGTGATGTCGCCGACCTTCGAGCCGGTCTTGGCGGCCAGCTGGCTGAGCGCGCGGTTGTGGTCGAGCCGCGTCAGGGCGCTGAAGCGCTCGCGCGGGATGTCGGGCGCGTTGCTCATGGCGATGAGCGCGTTGGTGTTCGCCGGGTTGCCGGTGACGCCGATGCGCACGTCGTCGGCCGCGACCGCGTTGAGGGCCTTGCCCTGGGCGGTGAAGATCGCGCCGTTGGCCTCGAGCAGGTCGCCGCGCTCCATGCCCTTGGTGCGGGGGCGTGCGCCCACGAGCAGCGCGAGGTTGACGCCGTCGAAGATGTGCTCGGCGTCGTCACCGATCTCGACGGAGTCGAGCGTGGTGAAGGCGCAGTCGTCGAGCTCCATCACGACGCCCTCGAGCGCCTTGAGGGCCGGGGTGATCTCGAGCAGCCGCAGCTGGACCGGGGTGTCGGGTCCGAGGAGGGCTCCGGAGGCGATCCGGAAGAGGAGGCTGTAGCCGATCTGGCCGGCGGCGCCGGTGACGGCGACCTTGACGGGAGTGGTCACGCGATGCTCCTTGAGGTGGTGGGACGAGGGAGGGCTGTGCAGACGAGCTGAGAGCCGATGAGCTGGGGGGCGCCCGGACCAGGGCACTGTGACGAACGTAACGCAGGCCCCCCTGCGCGTGCAGGGGGGCCGTCGCGTCGCGGCCGGTCAGCCGGCGTGGGTGCGGGTCTCCACGAGGGCGTTGGCGGTCAGGTCCTTGGCCTGGTCGTCCTCGCCGCCGGGGTTGTCGCCACCGAGCCCGGCCCGCGTGAGCTCCTCGATCTGCTTGCCGGTGTCGGCGTCGACGTTCTTCCAGTAGTCGAACGCCCGCTCCAGGACGTCGCCCTTCACCCCGCCGAGCAGGTGCCCCGCCACGGTCTCGACGAACCGCTCGCGCTGGGCGTCGTCCCAGACGTCGCGCACGAGGGCGCCGGCCTGGCTGAAGTCGTCGTCGTCGGGACGGAGCGTGTAGGCCTGGCGCACCATCGCTCCGTCGGCCTCCCAGCCGTCGTCGACGGGTCCGGTCTCGTCGCTGTAGCCGCGGCCCTCGCTGTTGGGCGCGTACTTCGCCTCGTCGCCGCTGTGGTCGTAGGCCATCGGTCCGTCGAACGTGTACGTGTTGTGGTGCGCCACGTTCTTCGGCCGGTTCACCGGCAGCTGGTGGTAGTTCGGCCCGATGCGGTAGCGCTGGGTGTCGGAGTAGGAGAACACCCGGCCCAGCAGCATCTTGTCGGGGCTGAAGCCGATGCCCGGCACGATCGCCGACGGCTCGAAGGCCGCCTGCTCGATCTCGGCGAAGAAGTTCTCCGGGTTCCGGTTCAGGGTCATGGTCCCGACCTCGACCAGCGGGTAGTCCTCGTGCGGCCACACCTTGGTGAGGTCGAACGGGTTGAGCCGGTAGGTCTTCGCGTCCTCGTAGGGCATGAGCTGCACGGACATGCGCCAGGACGGGAACTCGCCGGCGTCGATGGACTCGAACAGGTCGCGGCGGTGGAAGTCGGCGTCGTGGCCGGCGATCGTGTCGGCGTCCTCCCCGGTGAGTCCCTGCACGCCCTGCTGGCTGTGGAAGTGGTACTTGACCCAGTGCTTGTCACCGGCCTCGTTGATCCACAGGAAGGTGTGCGAGCCGTAGCCGTTCATGTGCCGCCACGAGCGCGGGATGCCGCGATCACCCATCAGGTAGGTCACCTGGTGCGCGGACTCGGGGTTGAGCGACCAGAAGTCCCACTGCATGTGGTTGTCGCGCAGCCCGCTGGCGCCGCGCCGCTTCTGGCTGCGGATGAAGTGCTGGAACTTCATCGTGTCGCGGACGAAGAAGACCGGGGTGTTGTTGCCGACGAGGTTGTAGTTGCCCTCCGTCGTGTAGAACTTCAGCGCGAAGCCGCGGGGGTCGCGCCAGGTGTCGGGCGAGCCCTGCTCGCCGGCGACGGTGGAGAACCGCGCCAGCATCTCGGTCTCGACGCCCGGCTGGAAGAGCGCTGCCTTCGTGTACGCGCTCACGTCCTCGGTCGTCGTGAAGGTGCCGAAGGCGCCGGATCCCTTGGCGTGCACGTTGCGCTCGGGCACGCGCTCGCGGTTGAAGTGGGCCATCTGCTCCAGCAGGTGCCGGTCGTGGAGCAGGATCGGGCCGTCGGCGCCGAGGGTCAGGCTGTTGCGGTCCGAGCCGGCGGGTGCGCCGGTCTCGGTGGTCGAGCCCTTCTGGGCCTCGGGGGTGGGTGCGGTCGCGACGGACGTGCCGTCGTCGGGCTGGGGGACGTGGTGCGTCATGGTCCGCTCCTTCGAAGTCTGTGTCCCTCCACCGTGAACCCAGAACGCCGAACCCGCGACCGGAGCGGAGCCGGACCGTCGGCTCGTGGGCCGATGTGGTCGTGAGGCCTCCAGGGGATATCTTGAGGTCGAGAGACTTTCGGCCGACCCCGAGGAGTGGCCCGCGATGGCCAAGATCATCTACACGCACACCGACGAGGCCCCGCTGCTGGCGACCTACTCGTTCCTGCCCGTCATCGAGGCCTACGCCTCGACGGCCGGCGTCGACGTGGAGACGCGCGACATCTCCCTGTCCGGGCGCATCCTGGCGGTCTTCGCCGACCTGCTGCCCGCCGACCAGCAGGTCGACGACGCGCTCGCCGAGCTCGGAGCGCTCGCCAAGACGCCCGAGGCGAACATCATCAAGCTGCCCAACATCAGCGCCTCGATCCCGCAGCTCAAGGCCGCGATCAAGGAGCTCCAGGAGCAGGGCTTCGACCTGCCGGCCTACCCCGACAACCCGTCGAGCGACGCCGAGAAGGACGCCAAGGCCCGCTACGACAGGGTCAAGGGCAGCGCCGTCAACCCGGTCCTGCGCGAGGGCAACTCCGACCGCCGCGCCCCCGCGTCGGTCAAGGCCTACGCCCGCAAGAACCCGCACTCGATGGGCGCGTGGAGCAGCGACTCCAAGACGGAGGTGGCCACGATGGGCGCCGACGACTTCCGCTCGAACGAGAAGTCGGTGGTCCTCGGGTCCGACGACACGCTGACGATCCAGCACGTCGCCACCGACGGCACCGTGACCGTGCTCAAGGACTCCCTGCCCGTGCTGGCCGGCGAGGTCGTCGACGCCACCGTCATGCGGGCCGCGGCGCTCGACGCGTTCCTCGCCGAGCAGGTGCAGCGCGCCCAGGACCTCGACGTCCTCTTCTCGGTGCACCTCAAGGCCACGATGATGAAGGTCTCGGACCCGATCATCTTCGGGCACGTCGTGCGGGCGTACTTCGCGGACGTCTTCGCGCAGTACGGCGACGACCTCGCAGCCGCCGGCCTCAGCGCCAACGACGGCCTGGGCGGCATCCTGTCCGGCCTCGACGCGCTCGACAACGGCGCGGAGGTCAAGGCGGCGTTCGAGCAGCGCCTGGCCGAGGGTCCGCGCCTGGCCTACGTCGACTCCGACAAGGGCATCACCAACCTGCACGTGCCGAGCGACGTCATCGTCGATGCGTCGATGCCGGCCATGATCCGCACGTCAGGCCACATGTGGGGCGCCGACGGCGGAGAGCACGACACGCTCGCGGTCATCCCCGACTCCAGCTACGCCGGCATCTACCAGGCCGTCGTCGAGGACTGCAAGGCCAACGGCGCCTACGACCCGACCACGATGGGCTCGGTGCCGAACGTCGGCCTCATGGCCCAGGCGGCCGAGGAGTACGGCAGCCACGACAAGACGTTCGAGATCGAGACCGCGGGCACCGTCCAGGTCGTCGACGCCGCGGGCACCGTGCTCATCGAGCACGACGTGGAGCCGCACGACATCTGGCGCGCCTGCCAGACGAAGGACGTGCCGATCCGCAACTGGATCGAGCTCGCCGTCACTCGCGCCCGCGCCACCGGCGCCCCGGCGGTGTTCTGGCTCGACGAGAGCCGGGCGCACGACGCCAACCTCATCGCCAAGGTCAACGACTACCTGCCGTCGCTCGACACCGACGGCCTGACGATCGAGATCATGGCGCCGACGGAGGCGACCACCTACTCGGTGGAGCGCATCCGTCGCGGCGAGGACACGATCAGCGTCACGGGCAACGTGCTGCGCGACTACAACACCGACCTGTTCCCGATCCTGGAGCTCGGCACGAGCGCCAAGATGCTGTCGGTCGTGCCGCTCATCAACGGCGGCGGACTGTTCGAGACCGGTGCCGGCGGCTCCGCCCCCAAGCACGTGCAGCAGCTCGTCAAGGAGAACTACCTGCGCTGGGACAGCCTCGGTGAGTTCTTCGCCCTGGCGGCCAGCTTCGAGCACCTGGCCACCACGGCCGGCAACGCGCGCGCCCAGGTGCTGGCCGACACCCTCGACCGCGCCACGGGCACGTTCCTCGACGAGAACCGCTCGCCCGGCCGCAAGCTCGGCACGATCGACAACCGCGGCAGCCACTTCTACCTCGCGCTCTACTGGGCCGAGGAGCTGGCGAAGCAGACCGAGGACGCCGAGCTGGCGTCCGCGTTCGCCGACGTCGCCGGTGCGCTGCGCAGCAACGAGCAGACCATCGTCGACGAGCTGCTCGCGGTGCAGGGCTCCCCGGCCGACATCGGCGGCTACTTCCGGCCCTCGGACGAGAAGGCCACGGCCGTGATGCGTCCGTCCACCACCTTCACCGAGGTGCTGGGCGACCTCTGGCGTCGCGACGTCTAGCGAGCATCGGGTGACAGCCGGGACGTGATCTCCGGCTTGAGCACCTTGCCGACCTTGGACCGAGGGAGGTCCGCCCACACGTGGACCTCCTTCGGTGCCTTGACGCTGCCGATGGCTCCCTTGGCGAACGCGACGAGCGCGTCGGGGTCGATCGTCCGGCCCTGGCGCGGCTGCACCACCGCCACCACCCGCTCGCCCCAGCGGTCGTCGGGGCGGCCGACCACGGCGCAGTCCTGCACGTCCGGGTGGCGCATGAGCGCCTGCTCGACCTCTGCGGAGTAGACGTTGAAGCCGCCGGTGATGATCATGTCCTTCGCGCGGTCGACGATGTGCAGGTAGCGCTCGGGGTCGAGGTAGCCGATGTCGCCGGTGTGGTGCCACCCGTGCGCGGACGCCTCGGCGGTGGCGTCCGGGTCGCGGTAGTAGCCGGCCATGACGAGGGAGGACCGCACGACGATCTCCCCGCGCTCGCCGGCCGGGAGCAGCGCGCCGTTCTCGTCCATGACCGCCACGGTGACGAGGGGTGCCGCCCGCCCGGCCGAGGAGAGCCGGGACTCGATCGGTCGGCCCGAGGCGTCGACGTGCTCGTCGGGGGGCAGCATCGTGATCATCATCGGCGCCTCGGTCTGGCCGAACAGCTGGGCCATCACCGGTCCGATGCGGTCGAGCGCCTCGACGAGCCGGGCCACCGACATGGGTGCGGCGCCGTACCAGAAGCAGCGCAGCGAGCTCAGGTCGGCGGCGTCGAGCCCCGGCTGGTCCAGCAGCATGTAGATCAGCGTCGGCGGGAGGAACAGGTGCGTCACCCGGTGCCGTGGCACCACCTCCAGGATCGCGCCGACGTCGGGCGAGCGCATGATGACGATCTCGCCGCCCTGGACGATCACCGGGAAGCACAGGACCCCCGCGGCGTGCGTGAGTGGTGCGACGGCGAGGTAGACGGGGCGCTCGCCGAAGGGGTACCCCATGAGGGTCAGGGCTGTCATGGTCTCGAGGTTCTGGTGGGTGAGCATGACCCCCTTCGGTCGACCGGTGGTCCCACCCGTGCCGACGATCATGGCGAGGTCGTCCGGGGCGTGCCGGTCGACGGGACCGTCGCCTCGGGCGAGGAACTCGTCCCAGCCGAGGTCGTCCGCGCGGGGGCCGTCGAGACACACCCGGGTCTGCAGCCCGGGCAGGTCCGGTGCGATGGCGTCGACGAGCGTGCCGAAGGTCTCCTGGTAGATGAGCACCTCGCAGTCGAACCGGTCGAGCACCTCCTGGTTCTCGGCGGCCTCGTTGCGCGGGTTGATCGGGCACCACACCGCCCCGGCGCGACTGATCCCGAAGACGCAGGTGAAGGCGACCGGGTCGTTGGCGGACAGGATGGCCACCTTCGACCCGGGTCGTACGCCCACGGCGGCGAGCGCCGAGGCGATCCGACCGGAGAGGTCGCCGACCTGGCGGTAGGTCAGCGACCCCTCCTCGGTCGTGAGGCACGCCTGGTCGGCCGCGATGGAGATCCCCTTGTCGAGGTGGTCGACCAGGCGCACGTCAGTTCTCCTGCACCGTGAGCTGCGGCGCGGCGACGAGACCGAACGAGCGCAGGACGCCCAGGAGCTCGCGGTGCCCGAACGCCTGGCACCCGCTCGCAAAGCCGACGCGGCGCGGCGGGGTCTGCAGCAGCGAGTAGGCCGCGTAGGCCTGGAGGAGCCCGGTCTGCTTGTAGTTGCTGTTGCCGTGGATCACGCAGTGTGCGCGGCCGAGAGGGCCGGACGCGTGCACGGAGTCCAACGACTTGTTCAACCGGGGGTTCTCGCGGGGAGGCATCGTGTCCATGACCTGGCGTGCCGTGGCGGTGAGCGCGGCGTCCCGCTCCTGCGGGTCCATGTCCTTCGTCGCCTCGAGCGCACCTGCGACGATCTGCGGCACCCCGTGCATGAGCGCGGCGTTGAACACGCCGCCCTGGGCCTTGCAGCTGGCCACGCGGGGGTCGCGCCTGAACCACACGGGGTGCGAGGTGCCGCCCCACGGGAGTGACTGTGCGAGCTCGTGCTGTCCGGGGACGACGAGCGGGACCAGCCCCTGGGCGGGGTCGAAGGGCACGTAGGCGTTCTGCTCCAGGTAGTGCGCGGCCGAGGTCGCGGCGTTCACCAGGATCGTGCGTGTCGACGCGATCGTCGGGCTGCCGCCCCAGAACACCGCGATGTCGAGCGTGTCGAGGCCGGGCGTCTCCAGGCAGAGCTGGGCCGCGATCTCGCCGGTCGTGTACATCTGGGCCAGACCGGGGGAGAGCAGCAGCCCGGCGGCCGCGAAGTCGGCGCCGTAGGTCTCGTCGCAGGTGATGAGCCAGTCCTGCTCACCCGTCGTGTCGGTGTAGTGGGTGCCGGCGGCCAGGCAGGCCTCGACCACCGCGGGGCCGAGCTCGCTGAACGGACCCACCGTGTTGAGCACGACCTGGGCCCCTTCGAAGAGCCGGGTGAGGGAGGTGACGTCGTGCTCGACCTCGACCACCTCGTAGTCGGCCGTCTCGATGCCGGCGACGTGGGACTCCATCGACGAGCGCAGCGTCTCCTCGCTCCGTCCGGCGGCCACGAAGGGCACGCCGTACTCGCGCAGGTACTCGCAGACCAGCCGTCCGGTGTAGCCGGACGCCCCGTAGACCACCACAGGCTTCGTCGTCATGTCACATCCCCATTCCGCCGTCGACGGGCAGACCCGCACCCGTGATGAACCGTGCTGCGTCCGAGGCCAGGAAGACCACGGCGTCGGCCATGTCGGCCACCTCGCCCAGGCGGCCTGCCGGGGTCAGGTCGACCACGGCGGCGACGGCGGCGTCGGGGGACTCGAAGAGCCCCAGCGCGGCGACGTCGTTCGCCAGGCCCGCACCCATCGCCGTGGGCACGAGGCCGGGGTAGATGCAGTTGACGCGGACGCCGAGCCCGAGCTTGCCGGCCTCCATGGCTGCCACGCGGGTCAGGCGGTCGACCGCGGACTTGGTGGCCGAGTAGCCGGCGATGCCCGGGAAGGCGATCGTCGCAGCGACCGACGAGACGTTGATGATCGAGCCGCCGCGCCCTGCCGCGCCCTGCGGACCCATGGCCCTGAGGCCGTGCTTCACGCCGAGGAGGGTGCCCAGCACGTTGACGTCGAGCATCCTGCGGACGTCGGCGGGGTCCAGCTCCGTCACCAGGCTGGTGATCTCGATCCCGGCGTTGTTGACCAACACGTCGAGCCCACCGTGGTCGCGGACGACGGTGGCGACCGCCGACTCCCAGGCGTGCTCGTCGGTGACGTCGAGCTCGACGAAGCCGTGGCCGGCACCGAGAGCCTCGGCCGTGGCGCGGCCCGCGTCGACCTGCACGTCGGCGACCACCACGCGGCCCCCTGCCCCGGCGAGCGCCTGGGCCATCCCTTGTCCGAGGCCCTGTGCGCCTCCGGTCACCAGGCAGGTGCGCCCGGTGAGGTCGATTGTCGTCATGTCTGCTCCTTGGTCGGCGTAGTGATGCAGCACACACTCGTCGACCTCTTGACGACTGTCAAGACTTTTCTGGACAGTCGTCAAGAAACCTCTCGCCCGGCGTACACTCCAGGAGATGAAGGAGCAGTCATGACCGTCGCGACGCGCGTGGACAAGGTCGAGCAGCGCCGGCTGGAGCTGGCGGAGTCCGCCCTGAGGACGCTCGGCGACCTCGGGTACGCCCGCACGGGTCTGCGCGAGATCGCCGCCAACTCACCCTTCAGTCACGGCGTCGTGCACTACTACTTCCACGACAAGATCGAGCTCATCACGTTCTGCGTGCGTCACTACAAGACGATCTGCTCGCGCCGCTACGACGACGCGGTCGCCTCGGCCACGACGTCCACGGGGCTCGTCGACGAGGTCGTGGCGATCATGAGTCGCACGCTCCTCGAGGACGCCGCGCTGCACCGGCTCTGGTACGACCTCCGCACGCAGAGCATGTTCGAGCCGGCGCTGCGCGACGACGTGCGCGACATCGACCAGCTCCTGCAGGCCATGGTCGGGCGCATCGTCTCGCGTGCCGCCGAGCTCGGGGCGGGCGAGCCCCTCGTCGACGAGGCCACCGCCTATGCCGCGGTCGACGGTCTCTTCGAGCAGGCGCTCGTCGCCGCGGCCGGAGGCGAGGACGCGGCCCGGCAGGCTGCGGCAGTGCTGGGAGAGCGTGTGGGCGTGCTCCTGACCAGGCTCGTGAGGTAGTCCGGGGCACCTCGGTGCCCATGACCTCGCCCACACCGGGAACAACACGCCGGGCGGGCGTGCTTGTCTACCTGCGTGACCTCCTCCGTCGACCTCGCTCCCGAGACCGCTTCCCCGTCGCCCCGTGCCACGCACGTCGGGGCGGCGATCGTCGCGCTCGCGCTCGGCGGGTTCGCGATCGGCACGACGGAGTTCGTGACGATGGGCCTGCTCAAGGAGATCGCCGTCGGCATCGACGAGTCGATCCCGACCACCGGGCACGTGATCACGGCCTACGCCTTCGGCGTGGTCGTGGGGGCTCCGATCATCGTGGCGCTCGGTGCGCGTCTCCCGCGCCGCGAGCTCGCCGTGGGGCTCATCCTGGCGCTCGGCGTGGGCAACGCCGTCACGGCGCTGGCGAGCGGCTACGTGCCCGTCCTCGCCGCCCGGTTCCTCGCGGGGCTCCCGCACGGCGCGTACTTCGGCGTGGCCTCGCTGCTCGCCGCCTCGCTCGTGCCGGCGCACCGACGCGGGCGTGCGGTCAGCCGGGTCATGCTCGGCCTGTCCGTCGCGACGGTCGCGGGCGTCCCCGCGGCCACGTGGCTCGGGCAGCAGCTCGGGTGGCGGGCCGCCTACTGGGCGGTCGTCGTCCTCGCCGTCCTCGCGGCCGCGATGATGCTGCTGTTCGTGCCGCACCAGCCGGGTGACCGCACGGCCAGCATGAGGGGCGAGCTGTCGGCCCTCAAGCGGCCCCAGGTGCTGTTCGCCGTCACGGCCGGCATGGTCGGCTTCGGCGGGCTGTTCGCCATGTACAGCTACGTGGCCCCGATCGTCACCGACGTCACGGGGCTCGCCGACGCGACGATCCCGTGGTTCCTGCTGGCGTTCGGCGTCGGCTCGGTGCTCGGCTCCTGGCTCGCCGGGCCCCTCGCCGACTGGGACGTGCCCCGGCTCGTGATCGGCGGGTTCATCGCGACGGTCGTCGTGCTCGTGGTCTTCCACCAAACCGCCGGCATGGCCGTCTGGGCTGCGCTCGGGATCTTCGCGATCGGTGCGCTCGGCAGCCTCGTGGCGATCGGCCTGCAGATCCGGCTCATGGACGCCGCGGGTGACGCGCAGATGCTGGGTGCCGCCCTGAACCACTCCGCGCTGAACATCGCCAACGGCCTGGGGGCCTGGCTCGGTGGCGTGGTCATCGCCGCCGGCTACGGCTACCGGGCCCCGAGCCTCGTCGGGGCGGGTCTGGCGATCGCCGGTCTGCTGATCTTCGTGGTGGGCCTGGTCGCCCAGCGCCGCAGCCGCGGCGCGGCACCGGAGACGTCGCCCGCGGGCGTCTAGCCCCTAGCCCCGAACCAGGGTCGTGGCGGTGGCGCGGGCCACGTCGGTGGTCCAGTCGGGCGACCGGAGCCGCATCGCGAGGTCGCCTGTCACGACCAGCAGCAGCTGCTCGCCCAGCTGGTCACCGCGCCGCGGATCGACGACACGCGCCAGGTCGACGAGACGGCCGCGCAGGTCGTCGGTCTCGCGACGCAGTGCCTCCGCGAGCTCCGCGGGCGGGTCGGCGTGCTCGGCGGCCGAGCCGAGGAAGGCGCACCAGCGCGAGCCGAGGGGCCCGGCCCGGAACGCGTCGAGGGCGTCGAACACCGCGAGGAGCCTGTCCTCGGGGGTCTCGTGCGCGGCGATCGCGCCGTCCCACGTCTCCAGCCAGGCACGGTGCCGGCGCTCGAGCGCCGCAGCGAGGAGCGCCTCCTTGCTGGCGTAGCCCCGGTAGAGGGTGGCGGCCGAGACGCCGGCGCGCTCGATGACGGCATCGATCGGGGTGGCTGCGACACCGTCCCGGAAGAACAGCTCGTCGGCGGCGTCGAGCAGCCGGGTCTCCGTGGAGGTGCGCAGGGGCATGGGGTCAGCCTAGACTCAGCAAAGTGAAACGTACGTTTTCGTTATCGGTCCTTCTCGTCCCCTCCGGTCTGGGTCTGGTGGCGGCCACCTACGGGCTGGTCCGCCTGGCGTCCGGGCTGTACCTGCCCGACGTCCAGGCCGATCTCGGCCTCGGGGTCGCCACCGCCGGCCTCGTCTCCAGCGGGGCCTCGGTCGTCTACTGCCTCGGGGCGCTCGCGGGGCTCCTCCTCGCCGCGAGGCACGCCCGCGCGCTCGTCGTCGCGGCGGCGGCCACCGCCGGTGGCGGTGCGGTCGGCATGGCACTGGCGCCCGACGTGCCGACGTTCGCGCTCCTCGCCGTCCTGGCGTCGGCGGGGGCGGGCCTCACCTCGCCGGCCATGGTCGCGCTGCTCCAGCAGGACCCGTCCACCCGTGCGCGTCCTGCCGCCCAGGCCGCCGTGAACTCCGGCACGGGCCCGGGCCTCGTGGCGGCCGGAGCACTGGCCCTGCTGCTCCTGCCGGACTGGCGTGCTGCATGGGCGTGGTCGGGTCTCTTCACGGTGCTCGTGGCCGGCGTCGTGCTCGCGTCGGCCAGGACCGTTGACCGGACGTCGCAGGGCCCGGCGAGCGGGGTGATGCCGGCGACCTGGTGGGTCGCCCACACCCGGGTGGTCGCGGCGGCCCTGCTGCTGGGGGCGGGCTCGGCAGCCGTCTGGAGCTACGGGAGGGCCATGCTCGTCGATGCGGGGACCGGTCGCACGGCGTCCGTGGTCGCCTGGGTGGCCGTGGGCGTCGGTGGCACGCTCGTGGTGGTCTCGAGCCGGAGGATGGAGCGGATCGGACCGCAGGCGTCGTGGGTCCTCACGGCGGGAGTCGTGGCTCTCGCGACGGCCGCGCTCGCGGTCCTGCCCGCCGTCACGCCGGTCGCTCTGGCGGCGTGCGCCGCGTTCGGGTGGGGATTCGTGGCCGCGTCGGGAGCGCTCATCGTCTGGACGATCGAGATCGACGAGGCCCGTGGTGCATCGGGCACGGCCCTGCTGTTCGTGGTGCTCGTCCTGGGACAGGCCGTCGGCTCCACGGTGGTCGGCGCGCTCGTCCCGGTCGCGGGGTACGCCGCGGCGTTCCTCGCCGCCGCGGGGGTCTGTGCGGTGGGCGGCCTGGTGGCGGTCCGTGCCCGGCGGGCCACGCCGGAGCAGCGGTCGAGCACCGCGCCCTCGGTGCGCTAGAGGGAGCCGGGCCGCGGGCGGAGCCACACGCGGTCGCCCTGGTGCAGACCCAGGGCGTTCGCGTCGGACCGGGTGAGGGTGACCAGGATCGGTGCGGGGTGTCGCGCGTCCTCCGGCGTGACCTCGAGACGCACCTCGAAGCCGATGCGCGTCCACCGGGTGATCGTGCCGACCGCGGTCGCGGCCTGCTCGTACCGCGAGATCTCGATGTCGTGCGGACGCACGAGGTGGTCGCCCAGGGTGGTGACGGGACCGAGGAAGGACAGCACGAAGTCGCTGGCCGGCTTGTCGTAGAGGTCGTCGGGCGTGCCGATCTGCTCGATGCGGCCCTCGTTGATGACGACGATGGAGTCAGCGACCTCGAGCGCCTCCTCCTGGTCGTGGGTCACGAAGACCGTGGTCACGTGCATCTCGTCGTGCAGGCGTCGGAGCCAGTCGCGCAGCTCCTTGCGCACCTTGGCGTCGAGCGCGCCGAACGGCTCGTCGAGCAGCAGCACCGACGGCTGGATGGCCAGGGCGCGGGCCAGGGCCATGCGCTGGCGCTGGCCTCCCGACAGCTGGGCCGGTCGGCGGTCGGCGAACTGCTCCAGGTGCACGAGCTGCAGCAGCTCGTCGACCTTGGCGTCGATCTCGTCCTTCGGCCGCTTGCGGATCTCGAGACCGAAGGCCACGTTGCGACGGACGCTGAGGTGCTTGAAGGCCGCATAGTGCTGGAAGACGAAGCCGACGTTGCGCTTCTGCACCGGCAGAGCCGTGGCGTTCACCCCTTCGATCTCGACCGACCCGGAGTCGGCCGACTCCAGGCCGGCGATGATGCGCAGCAGCGTGGTCTTGCCCCCGCCGCTCGGACCGAGCAGCGCGGTCAGCTGTCCCGTGGGGATGGCGAGGTCGACGTCGTCGAGCGCGACGAAGTCGCCGAACCTCTTGCTGACGCCTGCGACGTCGATGCTCATGGGTGCTTCTCCCGGGTCTGGGGACTGGATGGAGGACTAGTGGCGCTCGGCGCGCGAGCGCAGGACCTGGACGACGACGATGCACACGACGGACACGCTGGCGAGCAGGAACGCGATCGCGTAGGCGCCCTCGGCGTCGAAGTTGAGGTACTTCTCCTCGACCGCGAGCGTGGCCGTGCGCGTCTCTCCGAGGATGTTGCCGGAGACGACCTTGACCGCTCCGAACTCGCCGAGCGAGCGGGCGAGGGTGAGCACCACGCCGTAGACGACCGCCCAGCGGATGCCCGGCAGGGTGATCCGCCAGAACGTCTGCCAGGCGTTGGCGCCGAGGCTCCTGGCGGCCTGCTCCTGCTCGGTGCCGATCTCGCGGAGCACCGGCACGACCTCGCGGATCACGAGCGGCAGCGCCACGAACGCGGTCGCCAGCACGATGCCGGGGGTGGAGAAGATGATCTGGATGCCCCAGCCCTCGAGCGTGGGCCCGAACCAGCCGTCGCGGCCGCCGTACACGAGCACGAGCGCCAGGCCCACGACGATGGGCGAGACGGACAGCGGCAGGTCGAGCACGGCGCTCAGCAGGCGCTTGCCCGGGAACTCGGTGCGCACGAGCAGCATCGAGATGCCGACGCCGAACACGAGGTTGAGGGCCGTGGCGCACAGGGCTGCCACGGCGGTCAGCTGGAGGGCGGCCACCATGTCGGGGTCCTCGAACAGGCCGCGCAGCGAGTCGAGGCCGTTGGCGAACGTGTTGGTCACCACGAGCGCGACGGGCCACACCACGAGCAGGCCCAGGTAGACGATGGCGACGACGCGCAGCAGGTACGTGACCGGGCCGCGCGGGTGTCGGGTGAGGCGTGCGTCAGCCACGGTCGCTGATCCTCCTCTGCAGCAGGTCGAGCGCGACGATCGTCAGCAGCGAGACGAGCAGGAGCAGCGTCGCGATGGAGGCGGCGGCCGCCGGGTTGTCGTTCTCGACGGCGCCCAGGATCCGGACCGACGCGACCTCCGACGTGAAGGGCAGGTTGCCCGAGAGCAGCACGAGGGAGCCGTACTCGCCGACGCCACGGGCGAAGGACAGGGCAGCGCCCGCAGCGATGGCCGGCGCGAGGCCCGGCAGGATCACCCGGCGGAAGGTGGTGAACCGACTCGCGCCCAACGAGGCGGCAGCCTCCTCGACCTCGGGGTCGAGCTCCTCGAGCACCGGCTGCACCATGCGGACGACGAACGGGAGGGTGACGAAGAGGAAGGCGAGGTACACCGAGGCGCCGCTGTTGGCGACGTTGATGCCCAGGGGGCTCTCGTCGTTGCCGTACAGCGAGAGGAGCACCAGGCCGGCGACGATGGTCGGCAGCGCGAAGGGGATGTCGATGACCACCTCCAGGGCGGCCTTGCCGGGGAACCGGTCTCGCACCAGGACCCAGGCGATGATCGTGCCGACGACCACGTTCACGAGCGTGACGGCCGCGGCGGCCTGGAGCGTGATCGCGATCGCGGCCCGGGTCTGCTCGTTGGAGATCGCTCGCCAGAAGTTCGACCAGCCACCCTCGGAGGCCGTGACCACCACGGCACACAGCGGGATGAGCACGAGCAGGCTGAACCACAGCATCGCGATGCCGAGGCCGAGGCCCGACGTGCGCGTGAGGGTGCCCGGCAGGGCCGGCCGGAAGCGATCCGGCCGGCCCGTCGGGGGCGCGGGGCTGATGGTGCTGCTCATGGGGGAGTGGTCCGTGTCCTTCGTCGGTTACTGGGAGGCCTTGCCGGACTTCGTGATCGCCTCGGTCACGATGCCGATGGGGGCGCCGTCCTTGCCCTCGCCGAACAGCTCGTCCTTCACGCCGCCCCAGCCCGGGCCGCCGAAGTTGTTGGTGAGCGTCAGGAGGTTCTTCACGGCCGGGAACGGGTCGGCGGAGTCGGAGGCGCCCTTGATGTCGGAGGCCTCGAGCCCCACCGACGCGAGGTCGGCGGTGCCGGGCTCCTCGAGGTTCAGCGGACGGAAGCCCTTGAGCGCGAACTCGCGCTGGCCGGTCTCGCCCAGCACGAAGTCGAGCCACGGCTCGGCCGCCGGCGTGTGCTCGGTGAGGATCGCGCCTGGGTTCTCGATGAGCAGCGTCGTGTCCGGGACGACGTAGTCGAAGCCTTGGCCGTTCTGCGCGGCCAGGATCGCCTCGTTCTCGTACGCGAGCAACACGTCGCCCGTCCCGCCGAGGAAGCTCTGCGTCGCGTCGCGGCCGCTGTTGGTGAGCGAGACGACGTTGGCGAAGAGGTCGTCGACGAACTGGGTGGCCTCGGCCTTGCTGCCACCGTTCTCGGTGACGCTGCCCCAGGCGGCGAGGGCGTTCCAGCGGGCCGCGCCGGACGACGCGGGGTTGGCGGTCACGATCTCGACGCCGGGCTTCACGAGGTCGTCCCAGCCCTGGATGTTCTTCGGGTTGTCCTCACGGACGCCCAGCACCACGACGGAGGTCGACACGATGCCCTGGTTGGGGCCGTCGTCCCAGGTGTCCTCGACCAGACCGGCGTCCACGAGCCGTTCGACGTCGGTGGCGACGGACAGGTGCACGTAGTCGGCCTTCAGGCCGTCGACGACCGCGCGGCTCTGGTCGCCGGATGCGCCGTAGGAGGTCGTGAAGCGCACGTCCCTGCCCTCGGGGGTCTCCTCGAACGCCTCGGCGATCGCCTTGTTCGCTGCCTCGGGCACGGCGAAGCCGACGATGCGGACCGTCTCCTCGTTCCCACTGCCGCCGGAGCCGCACGCCGTCAGCGCCAGTGCGGCGGCCGCGGCGAGCGCGGTGGCGGTGAGTCGTCGGCGGGGGAAGGTCGTCATGGTCGTCCTCGGGTCGGGCACGTCTGCGTGGGGCGTGCGTCGGGACGACCGTAGGGAGGATTCCGGTCCGGGATGCGAGGTCTCAGCATCCGGACCTCGTGGCCGATGAGTGAGACGTTTGCCAGGTCCGGTGCGATGCGGACGGGTGGTGCTGCGACGAACGAGAACCGCGGCCCGTCACCCCCTGGATGCAACGGAACCGCGGCTCTTGGAACCAAGCCTAGGACTCCGCGCTTCACACAGCGCTCCCAACGGTGTGAAGATTGCATGTGAATCTCGCCTCATGTGCGAGCCGGCGCCATCGGGCCATCCGTCGGACACTCGGCGCTGCACGTGCCACGATCCCTGCATGACCGAGAGCCGGCGTTTCGCCGACGCCTTCAGCGACGCGCTCGACGCGCGCGGGGTCGGTCTGTCCTGGCTCAGGTCACGCCTGGCCGACCGGGGGCACGCGGTGTCGCTGGCGTCCCTGTCGTACTGGCGCTCCGGCCAGCGGGAGCCACAGAGGGAGATCTCGCTGGAGGCGCTCGTCGTCATCGAGGAGCTGCTCGGGCTCCACCAGGGAGCGCTGTCCTCACACCTGCGTCGCCGTGGGCGGACCGGACCGGCGCCGTTCGACGACCTGGTGGGCCTGGCCCGGCAGGTCGGCAGGGACCGTGGTCTGGTCGGTGAGGACGAGGTGGACCGCATCGCCTTCGACCTGGTCGTGGACGTCGATGCCGATCGTCGGATCAGCCAGGTCCGGGTGACGCAGGTCTTCGTGGCGGCCGTCGACGGTGCTGCCGGCGTCACCATGTTCGTGGCACCTGGCGTCGGCACGGGCAGCACGGAGTTCGAGGGACTGACCGACTTCGCCACGGACACCGTCATCCGCGCCGTCTCGGGCTGCTCCGTCGACGGCGTCGTCGACATCATCGACGGGATCAGCGCCGCACGCCTGAGGTTCGACCGACCCCTCGCGCTGGGGGAGTCGGTGGTGACCGAGATCGTCATGTGCCCGGTCACGGACGACTCGGCTCTCGACTCGGAGTGGGGTGCGGTGGCCGAGCAGCGCCTCGAGCAGTGCATGGTGTGGGTGCGCTTCCACCCCGACCAGCTGCCCAGCAGGTGCTGGGTCGGCTTCCAGGAGTCCGGGCTCGGCCACGAGTGGCCCGTGTCGCTCGCGGGAGCCACCGGGCTGCTGCACCGCCAGACGGACTTCGGTCCCGGGCTGTGCACCGCCCGATGGGAGTGGTGACCCGCCCGGCCGTCAGGCGAAGACGACGGTGCGGGGCCCGTTCATCAGCACCCGCGACTCGGCGTGCAGGCGCACGGCTCTCGAGAGCGTCTGGGCCTCGACGTCGCGGCCCACGCGGGCGAGGTCCGACGGGCTCATCCGGTGGTCCACCCGCTGGACGCCCTGCTCGATGATCGGCCCCTCGTCGAGGTCGGCCGTCACGTAGTGCGCGGTGGCGCCGATGAGCTTGACCCCGCGGTCGTGGGCCTGGTGGTAGGGCCGGGCGCCCTTGAAGCTCGGCAGGAAGCTGTGGTGGATGTTGATCGCCCGACCGGCGAGCGCGCGGCAGAGGTCGTCGCTGAGGATCTGCATGTAGCGCGCGAGCACCACGAGGTCGATGTCGAGCTCCTCGACCAGCTCCAGCACGCGGGCCTCGACGTCGGGCTTGGTCTCGCGGGTGACGGGCAGGTGGTGGAACGGCACGTCGTAGGACGAGGCCAGCCGCTCGAGGTCGCGGTGGTTGGACACCACGGCCGGGACCTCGATGTTCAGGCCGCCCGAGCTCTGCCGGTAGAGCAGGTCGTTGAGGCAGTGCCCCTCCTTGGACACGAGCACCAGCGTGCGGGCGGGGCGCTCGGCCTCGACCAGGCGGAAGTCCATCGCCAGCTCGGCCGCGACGGGGGCGAAGCCCTCCGTGAGCGCGCCGGCGTCGCGGCCGGGGCCGAAGTCGACGTGCAGGCGGAGGAAGAACTCGCCGTTCGCCCGGGTGCCGTCAGCGGGGTCGTCGCTGGGGTCCGTGTACTGCTGGGAGTCCAGGATGTTGCCGCCGGTCTCGTGGATCCACCGGGTGACGGCGAAGACGAGTCCGGGGCGGTCCGGGCACGACAGCGTCAGGACGTGGGTGCTGGTCACCTGCCGCAGTCTAGGCAGCGGGCGGCGTCGCCGGCTCCGCGGTCGCCCGAGCGCTCGCAGCAGCCTCCGGCGCGGCCCCCTGGTGCCGCGGCCTCTCGAAGAAGAGCACGACCACGAGCCCGACGACGAACGCGATGGTGGGCAGCCAGAACGCCTCGGACATGGCACGCGAGAACGCGTCGGCGACCTGCGCCGGCATCGCCCCGCCGCCCGCCGACTGGAACGCCGCGGCGTCGCCGTCGAGACCGTTGGCCGACAGCCGCGCACCGATCAGTGCGGCCACCGCCGCGCTGCCGAGCGCGGCGGCCACCTGTCGGGTCGTGTTGTAGACGCCCGCGCCCGCGCCGGCGGAGGCCAGGGGGAGGTTGCGGGTCGCGGTGGCGCTGAGCGGAGCCCAGAGGAAGGCGTTGGAGACGCCGAACAGGGCCATCGGCAGCAACAGCTGCCAGCCCGGTGTGGACGGGTCGACGAGCGAGCCGAGCCACCGCATGGCGACCGCCGCCGTGCCGAACCCGACGAGGGTGAGCAGGCGCGGGTGCACGCGGTCGGAGAGTCGGCCCACGATCGGCGACAGCACGATCAGCACGCCGGCCATGGGGGTGAGGAACAGGGCCGACTCCGTGGGGCTCCAGCCGCGTGCGCCCTGGGCGTAGAACATGAACGGCAGGCTCATCGCGGTGATCGCGAGCGACACCATGGCGATGCCGAGGTTGCCGACGGAGAAGTTGCGGTCGCGGAAGAGCGAGAGCGGCACGAGCGGCTCGGTGCGCACCCGGCTCTGCCAGACCACGAAGAGCCCGAGGACGAGGACGCCGACGCCGATGAGCAGCGGCACGCTGACCGGACCGGCGATGGTGCCCCAGTCGTACCGCTCGCCCTCCTGGATCCCGAACACGAGCAGGAACATGCCGGCCGCGCTCAGGGCCACGCCCAGCCAGTCGAAGCTGTGCGCGTGCGTCTCGAGGGTGGGCACGAGCCGCACCGCGAGCACGAACCCCACGATCCCGACCGGCACGTTGACGAAGAAGATCCACTCCCAGCCGGCCGCGTCGACGAGCACGCCGCCGAGGATCGGGCCGACCAGCGTCGCGACGCCCGCGGTCGCTCCCCACAGCGCCATGGCGCTGCCGCGCTTGGCGGCGGGGAAGGTGCGGGTGATGACCGACATGGTCTGCGGCGTGATGAGCGACGCGCCGATGCCCTGCACGACGCGCGCGGCGATGAGCCCGCCGATCGAGTCGGTGAGGCCGCACCAGAGCGAGGCGAGCGTGAAGATCGCGAGTCCGACGAGGTAGACCCGCTTGGGCCCGAACCGGTCGCCGAGCCGTCCGGTGACGAGCAGCGGCACGGCGTAGGCCAGCAGGTACGCGCTCGTGACCCAGATGCCGCTGTTGTAGTCGGTCTTCAGGTCCTCGATGATCGCCGGCGTCGCGACCGAGACGATCGTGTTGTCGACGAGGATCATGAAGAACCCGATGACCATGGCCCACAGCGCCGGCCAGGGGGAGGTCGCGGCGTCGGCGGGGGAGCGTGTCGGTTGGGTCACGCAACCAAGTGTGCAGGTCGACGCCGACGAAACCGCCGGCTCGTGGCGAAGGTCTCAGACCTCGTCGCGCAGGAGGTCGTAGGAGACCAGGTCGTCGACCGAGCCGTCACCGAGCAGCTCGGCCTCGCGCTCGACGCCGATGCGCCGGAAGCCCGCCCGCTCGGCCACCCGGTTGCTGGCTACGTTGCCGGCTGCTGCTCGCAGGCTGAGCCGGTGCAGGCCGAGCGGCTCGTGGCCGGGTCCGTCGTCGGTGAGGGCGTGGCGCACGGCCGCGCGGACCGCCTCGGTCATCAGGCCGCGACCCCGCGCGTCGGGGTGGGCCCAGTAGCCGACCTCGGCCGTCCCGGGGTTGGGTCCGTCGAGGTGCATGAGGGCGAGGTTCGCGACGAGCGCGTCGGTCTCGCGGTCGGCCACGGCCCAGGTGAGCTTGGACCCGGTGGCCGCCTGCCAGGTGCAGTCGGCCAGGTACGCGCGCGCGACGTCGAGCGTGTAGGGGCGCGGCAGGGTGTTCAACCAGTGGCCCGTGGTCTCGTCGCCGCACGCCTCGGCCACCCGGGCGGCGTCGGACTCCGCGAAGGGTCGCAGCCGCAATCGGTCCGTCTCGATCACGGGGGCGTCGAGCCAGCGCCCTCGTGGCACGGGGGCGTCGCCGAAGCGCAGCACCGCCGTCCAGGCGTCGATGGTGCGACCCCGCTCGTGCAGCAGCGCGGGCGAGGGGCCGACGAGCTGGAAGCCGCAGGCGTGCGCCACCCGCAGGGAGGCCTCGTTGCCGACGTGGGCCCGCCAGTGGACCGACTCCACCGCGCCCTCGGTGAACACGTGGTCGACGGCGAGGCGCACGGCCCGGGCCATCAGGCCCCGTCCGCGCGCCCAGGGGTGCAGGCTGAAGCCGAGGTCGGCGACCGGCCCGCCCCGGACGTCGACGTTGCCGGCGAACCGGGCCCGTCCGGAGTCGTCGGCGGCCTCGACCACCCACATCCGCGCCGTGCCCTGGTCCCACGCCTCGGCGCCGATCTGCAGCGCGAACGCCTCGCTCATCTCGAGCGTGTTGGGCACCGGGACCGCGGTCCAGCGCTGCATGTCGGGGTCCTGCGTCATCTCGTGCATCGGCGCGACGTCGGCGGGCGTCGCGGCGCGCAGGGTCACCACGCCGTCGGAGAGGACGGGCACGGACAGCGGCCAGCTCAGGGAGTCCATCGGTCGGTCGTGCTCAGACGGACTCGGCCCGGAACGGGTCGGCCGGGTAGACGCCGAGCACGCGGGTCTCGGTGGTGAAGAAGGTGAGCTCCTCGAGGGCGCGCGCCACGTGCGGGTCCTCCGGGTGGCCGTCGACCTCGGCGAGGAACTGGGTGGCGGTGAACTCGCCGCCCACCATGTAGCTCTCCAGCTTGGTCATGTTCACGCCGTTCGTGGCGAAACCGCCCAGGGCCTTGTAGAGGGCCGCGGGCAGGTTGCGCACGTTGAAGATGAACGTGGTGACGACCGGGGCCCCGCCGGGGGCGGGGACGGCGGGCTCCCGCGAGAGCTCCACGAAGCGGGTCGTGTTGTGGTCCTCGTCCTCGACGTCGCGGGCCAGGATCTCGAGTCCGTAGATCTGCGCGGCGAGCGGCGGGGCGATCGCCGCCTGGGTGACGTCGTGGGCCTCGGCGATCTCGCGTGCCGCGCCGGCGGTGTCGCCGGAGACGAGTGGCGTCCAGCCGTGCTGCTGGATGATCTTGCGGCACTGTCCGAGGGCGTGCACGTGGCTGTGGACCGTGCGCACGGTCTCGAGGGTGGTGCCGGGGACGCCCATGACCATGAACTGGATCCGCAGGAAGTGCTCGCCGACGATGTGCAGGCCCGACGTCGGTAGGAAGTGGTGGATGTCGGCCACCCGGCCCGCGATCGAGTTGTCGATCGGGATCATCGCGAGGTCGGCGTCACCACCGGTGACGGCCGCGAACACGTCCTCGAACGAGGCGCAGGCCACGGCCTCGGCGTCGGGGTGGTGCTGCTGGCAGACGATGTGGGAGTTCGCGCCGGGTTCCCCCTGGTACGCGATGCGGCGGACGGTCACCCCGACAGTGTTCCACCACGTGCGGGCTCGCTCGGCCCGGAGGGACCTCAGGCGGTGCGGTGGACCCCGTCGGCGGCTCGGACCGCGAAGACCTCGGGCGCCTTCCAGCCGAGGGCGTCGTAGCGCTGCTCCACGAGCTCGCGCACCGGACCCGCCTTGGCCTGCGGGACCAGGGCGATGGCCGAGCCGCCGAACCCCCCGCCGGTCATGCGGGCGCCGAGGGCGCCGGCCTCCAGGGCGGACTCGACCGCGACATCCAGCTCGGCGCAGCTGACCTCGAAGTCGTCGCGCAGGGAGGCGTGCGAGGCGGTGAGGACGGTCCCGAGCTGCTCCCAGTCCTGCTCGCGCAGCGTGCGTAGTGCGGCCTTGACGCGAGCCGTCTCGGTGAAGACGTGCTGCGTGCGACGCCGGAGCACGGGGTCGTCGAGCCGGACGAGCGCGTCGAGCCCGGCCTTCGCGAGGTGGTCGAGGCCCAGGGCCGACGCGGCCTCCTCGCACTGGGCGCGCCGCTCGGCGTACCCACCACCTCCGGAGGCGGCCACGTGCGAGTGATCCACGCCCGTGGAGATGACCAGCAGCGAGAGGTCGGCCGCAGCCACGTCGAAGGGAACGCGCTCGGGCTCGGCGTCGCCGAGCGGGTCGGTGACGACGGCCTGGCCCTCACGACCGAACGTGACGGCCAGCTGGTCCATGAGGCCGGTCGGCGCCCCCACGAAGTCGTTCTCGGCGCGCTGGGCGAGGCGGGCCGCCGCGAGCGGGGCCAGGTCGAGGCCGGCCAGGTCGGCGAGGGCGGACACGACCCCCACGGTGAGCGCGGCCGACGACGAGAGACCGGCACCGAGGGGCAGCGACGACTCGAGCACCAGGTCGCAGCCGGGCAGCGAGCCCCGGGAGCGCAGCGCCCACACCGCGCCCGCGGGATAGGCGGCCCACCCGTCCGCCGCGACGGCGCCGTCGCCCGGTGCGACGTCGACCGTGAACGCCGCGCGCTCGCGGCGACCGTCGGGCAGGGTGCTCCACACGTTGACCGCGTCGTCGTCACGGCGGCGCACCTTCAGGGTGAGGAAGCGGTCGATCGCGAACGGGACCGACGGGCCCCCGTTGTAGTCGAGGTGCTCCCCGATGAGGTTGACCCGACCCGGAACCTGCCACGTGCGTACGTCGTCCACGCGCCCGAGCCTAGGACCTGACCGGCAGAACCTCACTGGCAGAATGCACAGCATGTCCAGCAGCACCCGTCCCCGCTCGCTGTCCGGCATCCAGCCGACGGCCGAGTCGTTCCACTTCGGGAACTACCTCGGGGCGATCCGCCAGTGGGTGGGCCTGCAGGACGACCACGACGCCTTCTACTTCATCGCCGACCTCCACGCGCTCACGGTGCAGCCGGACCCGTCAGCCCTGAGGGCGCGGACCCACGCGTCGGCGGCGCAGCTCCTCGCGGCCGGCGTCGACCCCGAGCGGTCGGCGCTGTTCTGCCAGAGCCACGTGCCCGAGCACACGCAGCTGGCCTGGGTGTTCAACTGCCTCACGGGCTTCGGCGAGGCCGGTCGCATGACCCAGTTCAAGGACAAGAGCGCCAAGGGTGGCACCGACAAGTCCAGCGTCGGGCTGTTCACCTACCCGATCCTGCAGGCGGCCGACATCCTGCTCTACAACCCGCACCACGTGCCGGTGGGGGAGGACCAGCGCCAGCACCTGGAGCTCTCCCGCAACCTCGCGCAGCGGTTCAACCACCACTACGGCGAGACCTTCCGCCAGCCCGAGCCGTACATCCTCAAGGACGCCGCCAAGATCGGCGACCTGCAGGACCCCGCCGCGAAGATGAGCAAGTCCGGCTCCTCGCCCAACGGGATCGTCGACCTGCTCGACGACCCGAAGAAGGCGGCGAAGAAGATCCGCTCGGCCGTCACCGACTCCGGGGACGAGATCCGGTTCGACCCCGAGGGCAAGCCCGGCGTGTCCAACCTGCTCACCCTGTACTCGGCCGTGACCGGCGTGTCGGTCGACGACCTCGTCGCCGAGTTCGAGGGTCGCCAGTACGGGCACCTCAAGGTGGCCCTGGCGGACGTGGTGGCCGACTTCGTGGCCGGCTTCGGCGAGCGCACGCGGGCCTACCTGGACGACCCGGCGGAGCTGGACCGGGTGCTCGCCCGCGGTGCGGCGCGTGCGCGCGAGGTGGCCGGCCCCGTGGTGGCCGACGTGTACGACAAGGTCGGGCTCGTCCGCGGTGCCTGAGCGGGGCGAGTCGGGCGCGTCGCGCACGTTCGGGGTCGCGATCTCGGTCCCGGAGCCGCACGGCGAGGAGCTGCGCGCGCACCGGGCCGCGTTCGGCGATCCGCTCGCGGAACAGATCCCGAGCCACATCACGCTGCTGCCGCCCGACGTCGTGGCCGGTGACGAGCTCGACCGACTCGCCGAACGGCTCACCGAGGTGGCCGCCCGTACGGCCCCCTTCGACGTCGACCTCAAGGGCACGGGCACCTTCCGACCGGTCTCGCCCGTGGTCTTCGTGGCAGTCAGCCGAGGCATCTCCGAGGCCGAGCTGCTGGTCGCGAAGCTGCGCGAGGCCCTCGCGGCGCCGGAGCCGGAGTTCCCGTACCACCCTCACGTCACGGTCGCCCACCACCTCGACGACGCGGCGCTCGACCGTGCCTACGCCACGCTCGAGGACTTCGCCTGCACCTTCACGGTGGGCGAGATCGCGCTGTACCTCCACGAGCCGGACGCGGGGTGGTCGACGTACCTGTCCTTCCCGCTCACCGGCTCGCGGGACTGACCGCCGCCCGTCGTCGGACGAGCGTCAGCCGGGTTGCTGCAGCGAGAGCAGCAGCTCGTCGTGGAAGGCCAGCGCGGCGAGCTGGAGGGTGTCGCGACGATGGGCCAGGGCGATCTGGCGCGACAGGGAGGGGTTGCGCAGCGCCACAGGCCGCAGGCCCGGTCGGTTGGCCAGCACCATCTCGGGGACGACGGCGTAGCCGAGACCGGACTCCACGAACCGCAGGACCGACAGCATCTCGCCACCCTCGACGGAGATGTGCGGGGAGAAGCCGGCCTGCGCGCACGCCGTCAGCGTCGTCTCGCGCAGGTCGTAGCCGGTCCTGAACATGACGAGGGGCAGGTCCCGCAGGGCCGCGACGTCGACCGTGGACGGGAGCGCGTCGTCCGCGGTGTCGTCGGACGGCGCGGCGAGCACGAGCCGGTCGCGCCGCAGGGGCACCGTCTCGATGTCGGGTCGGGTCTCGGACAGCGGCGTGATGAGCAGGGCGAGGTCGAGCCGCCCCTGGGCCAGCTCGTGCGTGAGGACCCGCGAACCGCCCTCGTGGACCTCGAGCTCGATGAGCGGGTGGGTCTCGTGGAACCGGGTGAGGACCTCCGGCAGGAGCCCGTCGCAGATCGATGGCGTGGCGCCGAGCCGCACCCGTCCGCGCCGCAGGCCGGCGACCTCGTGCACCGCACGCTGTGCCGACTCGACGTCGATGAGGATCCGCTCGGCGTGGGGCAGGAGTGCCTCGCCGGCGCTGGTGAGCTCGATGCCGCCGGTCTGGCGGACGAACAGGGGTGTGCCCAGGGAGTTCTCCAGGACGCGGACCTGCTTGGAGAGGCTGGGCTGCGCCACGCCGACCAGCTCGGCCGCGCGCGTGAAGTTGCGCGTGCGCGCCACGGCGACGAAGTAGGAGAGCTGCTGGAACTGCACGGGCCGAGCCTACCTGCCGATAGCCGGAGGCTATGAAGGTTGCCCTCATCATGACTTAGCGCTCAGGTGGGCTTCAGGGTTACGGTGCGTGCGTGGCCACTACTCTGACTCGCGCGTCGGCGCGCAGGTCGACCGTCGTGCTGAAGTACACGATGGCCGTGTCCGGGCTGATCATGCTCGGCTACCTGCTCGTCCACATGTACGGCAACCTGAAGTTCTTCCAGGGCAAGGAGTACTTCGACTCCTACCTCGAGGGCCTGGAGAACATCTTCTACCCCTACCTGCCGCACGGCGGGGCGCTGTGGATCCTGCGGGTCGTGCTGCTCGTCGCGCTCGTCGCGCACGTGTACTGCGCGATCACGCTGTGGCGGCGCAACAAGGTCGCGGCCGGCTACACCGGCACGACGCGCTACCACTCCAAGCAGAACCGCACGGGCATCCAGCGCTCCTACGCCACGTTCACGATGCGCTGGGGCGGTGTGATCCTGCTGCTGTTCATCATCGGCCACCTCGCGCAGATGTTGCCGAACTGGCTGTCCCCGGGCGGCGCGTCCGACAGCAAGTACGAGCGCGTGGTCAACGGCTTCGAGATCTGGTGGGTCGTGCTGCTGTACACGATCGGCCTGGTCGCGGTCGGCTTCCACCTGTGGCACGGCTTCTGGAGCGCGCTCACCACGCTCGGCCAAAACCGCAGCAGCACCCGCAAGGACTCGACGATCACCATCGCGTCCTGGGTGCTGTCGGTGGTCATCGCCGGCGGCTTCCTCGTCGTCCCGTTCGCGATCTTCTTCTTCGGAGCTGGTTCCTGATGACCGACACCTTCACCCCCACCGGGGCGGCCGAGCAGTTCATCGAGCACGGCGACCCCATCGCCGACGCCAAGGCACCGAGCGGCCCCATCGAGCGTCGCTGGGAGCAGCGTCAGTTCGACGCCAAGCTGGTCAACGCCGCGAACCGACGCAAGATCAAGGTCATCGTCGTGGGCACCGGCCTGGCCGGCGCGTCCGCCGCGGCCACCCTCGGCGAGGCCGGCTACCACGTCACGAGCTTCTGCTACCAGGACAGCCCGCGTCGCGCCCACTCGATCGCCGCCCAGGGCGGCATCAACGCCGCGAAGAACTACCGCAACGACGGCGACTCGGTGTACCGGCTGTTCTACGACACGGTCAAGGGCGGCGACTTCCGCTCGCGCGAGTCCAACTCCTACCGCCTCGCGCAGGTGTCGGTGAACATCATCGACCAGTGCGTGGCGCAGGGCGTGCCGTTCGCGCGTGAGTACGGCGGCCTGCTCGACAACCGTTCCTTCGGCGGCGTGCAGGTCTCCCGCACGTTCTACGCCCGCGGCCAGACCGGCCAGCAGCTGCTGATCGGCGCCTACCAGGCGCTCGAGCGCCAGGTCGCCGCCGGCACGGTCGACGTGCACACCCGCCACGAGATGCTCGACCTCGTCATGGTCGACGGCAAGGCGCGCGGCGTCATCGTCCGCGACATGGTGACCGGCGAGATCGAGTCGCACACCGCCGACGCCGTCGTGCTGGCGAGCGGCGGCTACGGCAACGTCTACTTCCTGTCGACGAACGCCATGGGCTGCAACGTGACCGCCACCTGGCGCGCGCACCGTCGCGGCGCCTACTTCGGCAACCCCTGCTACACGCAGATCCACCCGACCTGCATCCCCGTCTCGGGCGACTACCAGTCCAAGCTCACGCTGATGAGCGAGTCGCTGCGCAACGACGGCCGCATCTGGGTGCCCAAGAAGGCCGGCGACGACCGCCACCCGCGCGACATCCCCGAGGACGAGCGCGACTACTACCTGGAGCGCATCTACCCGGCGTTCGGCAACCTGGTCCCGCGCGACATCGCCTCGCGCGCCGCCAAGTACCAGTGCGACGACGGCAAGGGCGTGGGTCCCGGGGGTCTCGGGGTCTACCTCGACTTCGCCGACGCGATCGAGCGCATGGGCCGCCCGGCGGTCGAGGCCAAGTACGGGAACCTGTTCGACATGTACGCCCGGATCACCGGCGAGGACCCGTACAACGAGCCGATGCGCATCTACCCGGCCGTGCACTACGTCATGGGCGGGCTGTGGGTCGACTACGACCTGCAGAGCAACCTCGAGGGCCTCTTCGTCACCGGCGAGGCGAACTTCTCCGACCAGGGCGCCAACCGACTCGGTGCCTCCGCGCTGATGCAGGGCCTGGCCGACGGCTACTTCGTGCTGCCGACCACGATCGCGAACTACCTCGCGGACGGCCCGTTCGAGCCCGTGGGCGACGACCACCCGGCCGTCACCGAGGCACGCGCAGCCGTCGAGGAGCGCATCTCCGCACTGCTGGCCGTCGACGGCAACCGCACCGTGGACAGCTACCACAAGGAGCTGGGCCACATCATGTGGGAGTACTGCGGCATGGAGCGCAGCGAGGAGGGCCTGATCAAGGCGATCGGCCTCATCCGCGAGCTGCGCGACGACTTCTGGAAGAACGTGAAGGTCACCGGCGAGGCCGAGGAGCTCAACCAGACGCTCGAGCGCGCCGGCCGGGTCGTCGACTTCTTCGAGCTCGGAGAGCTGATGTGCATCGACGCGCTGAACCGCGAGGAGTCGTGCGGCGGCCACTTCCGCGCCGAGAGCCAGACCGAGGACGGCGAGGCCCTGCGCCACGACGACCAGTTCGCCTACGTGGCGGCGTGGGAGTTCAACGGTGCCGAGGGCGGCCAGAAGCCGATCCTGCACAAGGAACCCCTCGAGTACGAGTACGTCGAGATGAAGGCTCGGTCCTACAAGTGAACGGGAGCTGCAAGTGAAGATCACCGTCAACGTCTGGCGTCAGAAGAACGCCGAGACGAAGGGCCAGATGGTCGGCTACGGGCTCGACGACGTCTCCGAGGACATGTCGTTCCTCGAGATGCTCGACGTGCTCAACGAGCAGCTGACGCTCGCCGGCGAGGAGCCGGTCGCCTTCGACCACGACTGCCGCGAGGGCATCTGCGGATCGTGCGGCGTGGTCATCAACGGCATCGCGCACGGTCCCGAGGTCACGACCACGTGCCAGCTGCACATGCGCTCGTTCAAGGACGGCGACGTCATCGACATCGAGCCGTGGCGGGCGGGCGCGTTCCCGATCGTGAAGGACCTCGTCGTCGACCGCGGGGCCTTCGACCGGATCATCCAGGCCGGCGGCTACATCAGCGTCAACACCGGCTCGGCCCCGGAGGCCAACAACCTCCCCGTGCCGAAGGAGGACGCCGACCACGCGTTCGCGGCGGCCACCTGCATCGGCTGCGGCGCCTGCGTGGCGGCCTGCCCGAACGGCTCGGCGATGCTGTTCACCGCGGCCAAGGTGACCCACCTCGGCCTGCTCCCGCAGGGTCAGCCCGAGCGCGAGTCCCGCGTGGTCGACATGGTCGCCCAGCACGACGCCGAGGGCTTCGGCTCCTGCACCAACATCGGTGAGTGCACGGCGGCCTGCCCCAAGGGCATCCCGCTCGACGTCATCTCGCGGCTGAACCGCGACCTCCTCGGCGCCCTCGCCGCCGGCAAGGCCTGAGCACGCTCCAGCGCCGACCCGACCGCCCGTCACCGTTTCGGTGGCGGGCGGTCGTGCGTGGTGGAGGCGGGGCTGCGTCGTGCGGTCGTCGTGGGGTGGGGGCCGCGTCGCCGCGATGGTGCTCGGGTCGGGGCTGCGTCGGTGGCGGTGGTGCTCGCGTCGGGGCTGCGCCTGCTCGGCCGGCGCCGGGGTCGGGCTCCGAAAGGGCCTCGACCGGGCGACTCCCAGCGGCTCGGCCGACCCTGCGGGCTGTCGTCCGGGCTGTTCCCTGCCATCGGTGGATCCTCCACCCCCCGGGGGCCCCTGACGGTGAGGATCCCCCGCCCCACGTGTCCCGGGGCGCTGATAGGTGGCT
>NZ_JANLGG010000031.1:0-34907 GCF_024655735.1 Aeromicrobium sp. 50.2.37 | reverse complement strand
GCGTGCGCGCTCGCCGGCAGGGGCGCCGCGACCACCAGGGCCGCGACGACCACCGCGAGGACGGGACCGACGGATCTACGCACGGCGTCGATCCTGCCGCACGACACCCAGCAGGGCGAGCGCGGCGACGGCGAGCGCTGCGCCGGAGAGCACCCTGCTCAGGGTGTCGGAGCCTGCCTGGTCGTCGCTCGCGCTCGAGGCCTCGTCGGTGTCTGCACCCGCCGCCCCGTGGGCGCCGGAGCCGTGGCCGTCGGCGGAGGCCGCGAGGAGGGTGAGGGTCGGTGCGGGCTTCTCGGGCTCCTCGTCGCCCTGCTGCACCTGGTCCCAGTCGACGACCTCGCCGTCGTCGTACGTCTGCTCGGCGGCGAACCGGACCGACTCGGCGTCGGGGAAGGGGCCGCCGGAGAGGGCGAACTCGTCGAACTCACCGGGCGCGATGCCGTCACCCTCCGCGGTCCAGGTGACGGTGCGGACGGCCTCGGTGATCTCGGTGCCGTCGACCTCCACGGGCTCGGGCAGCGGGCCCTCCTGCATGGAGACCTTCCACCCCGGCTTCGGCTGCGCGGTGAGGTGGAGGAACGGGGTGTCGGCGGGGAGGGTGACGACGAGCTTCGTGGTGTCGGCCGTGTCGGACTCGGTGGGGACGCGGAACACGACCTTGCCGTACCCCTCGCGCGCGGCGTCGGGCGAGGAGACGGACACGTGGGCCGAGGCCGGTCCCGCGAGGGCGAGGACGGCTGCGGCGGTCAGGAGCGGAGCGGCGGTCAGCCGCGCAGGCAGACGAGAGTGGTGCATGGACATGAGGGAACCTCCGGGTGGTGCAGGAACGGGTGGTGCAGGACGGTCGGGTCGGTCACGCCGCCGAGGGCGGCGCGCGACTCCTGACCGACCGGACCACCCGACGACCGCGGTGGACGGCCGTCGTCACCCGGACGACGTGGTCGACGGCAGGCACGGGCACGACCTGCGGGACTTCCAGCACGTCGCCGACGGCGTCGGCCAGACGCCACCACAGGTCCTCGGCGTGGCGCAGCGCCAGCAGGCTGAGGCCCGTGACGACCACGTGCGTGAGGACCATCGAGGCGTCGTGCGGACCCGACCCCGACCCGAGCACGTGCAGGCCCACCTGGCCCAGCGCCAGGAGACCGACGAGCTGACCGGTCGTGATCCGCCGGCCGGCCAGGAGCGCGGTGGTCGCCGAGGCGACGACCGCGACCGCGAGGAGGGCTCCTGCCCCGACCTGTCCCCCGGCGCCCACGTGGGCCGTGGCGCCGCACAGGGCGACGGTCAGGCCCACCAGCACCGACCGGAGCGCACGCACGGCGGCGCCCCGGGGGCTGACGGTGGGCATCATCGACACGGCACGACCCTAGGCCAGGGGCATGGGCGACCTGGCGGCGGCCGTTACCGTGGTGGCCATGTCCGACACGCAGACCACCGCAGGGATCATCGCGCTCGACGACCAGTGGGGGGCGCACAACTACCACCCGCTGCCCGTCGTGATCGCCGAGGCCGAGGGCGCCTGGGTCACCGACGTCGAGGGCACGCGCTACCTCGACTTCCTGTCCGGCTACTCGGCTCTCAACTTCGGTCACCGCCACCCCGACCTCGTCCGGGCCGCGCACGAGCAGATCGACCGGCTCACCCTCACCTCGCGGGCCTTCCACAACGACCAGTTCGGGGCGTTCTGCCGCGAGCTCGCCGAGCTCACCGGCACCGAGATGGTGCTCACCATGAACACGGGCGCCGAAGCGGTGGAGTCGGCCATCAAGGTGGCCCGCAAGTGGGCGTACGAGGTCAAGGGGGTGGCCTTCGACGCCGCCGAGATCATCGTGGCCACGAACAACTTCCACGGTCGCACCACCACGATCGTCTCGTTCTCCGACGACCCGGCCGCGCACGACAACTACGGTCCCTTCACCCCCGGCTTCGTCACGGTGCCCTACGGCGACGCCCAGGCGGTGCGTGACGCGATCGGCCCGAACACGGCCGCCGTGCTCATGGAGCCGATCCAGGGCGAGGCCGGCGTCGTGGTCCCGCCCGAGGGCTTCTGGGCCGACGTCCGCGAGGCGTGCACCGAGAACCAGGTGCTGCTGATCGCCGACGAGATCCAGTCGGGCCTGGCCCGCACCGGGCGCCTGTTCGCGCTGGACCACGAGGACGTCCGCGCCGACCTCTACACGCTCGGCAAGGCGCTCGGCGGGGGGATCATCCCGGTCTCGGCCGTGGTGGGCCGCGCCGACGTCCTCGGGGTGCTCAAGCCCGGCCAGCACGGCTCGACCTTCGGCGGCTACCCGGTGGCGTGCGCCGTCGGGCGTGCCGTCGTGCAGCTGCTCGCGTCCGGGGAGTTCCAGGAGCGTTCCGCCGACCTCGGTCGGCACCTGCACGACCGCCTGCAGGCCCTCGTCGGCCAGGGCGTCGCCGAGGTCCGCGGCCGCGGCCTCTGGGCCGGGGTCGACATCGACCCGATGGCCAAGACCGGGCGTGAGGTGTCCATGGCGCTGCGCGACGAGGGCGTGCTGTGCAAGGAGACGCACGAGCGGACCCTGCGCATCGCTCCCCCGCTGGTCATCACGCGCGACGAGATCGACCACGCGGTCGACGCGCTCGAGCGCGCGCTCAAGGCCTGAGCGGGCCGGCATGGACGTCCTGCTGACGGTGCTCGGGCTGGTGGCGGGTCTCGTCCTGCTGCTGGTCGCGGCGGCCGTCGTCCGCGTGGTCCGCCTGCGCCGCCAGCACCGGCGCCGGGTGGCCGAGCTCCGCCCCGAGCACGCGGAGCAGGCCGTCCTCTTCGCCGTGGCGTCGGACCGGCAGACCCAGGTCCGTGGCATCGGCTCGCTGCTCCTCGGGCCCGAGCACCTGGCGTTCGTCACCCTCGTGGCCGGCCGCGACGTGGTGGTCCCGCGGGACACGGTCACGTCCGCGTCCGTCTCGCGGACGTTCATGGGCCGCTCGTCCGGCCAGGACCTGCTGGTGGTGACGTGGGAGCGCGAGGGCCTCGGCGACGCCGCCGCCTTCCAGGTGGGCGATCCCGCCGCGTGGCGCGAGCGGCTCGCCTGAGGACTGGTCGAGGCGTCAGGAGAAGAACGTGGCCCCGCCGGGCGGTGCGGGTGAGGGCTCGGAGCGCTCGTCCGTGAAGGCCTCTCCCCCGGCGAGCCTGTCCCGGACCTGCGCGGTGTCGAGGACCCGGTAGGGGAACGGCGAGCTGGCCGCGCGGCGCGAGAGCGGACCCGGATCGACCGGGGACCGGGACGCGACGACGAGCACGTTGCCGTGGCGTCGCCCCTTCAGGGTGGCCGGCTCGGCGCTCACGAGCAGGTGCGGGAGCGACGTCTCGATCGCCCGCAGCGCGTTGCGCACGAAGCCGAACGGTGCCCGGTCGGCGAGGTTCAGCAGGACGATCCCGCCGGGTCCCGCCACGCGCGCGACGTCGGCGTACCACTCGCGGGTCACCAGGTCGGCGGGCACGCGGGCGCCGTCGAAGGCGTCGACCACCACCAGGTCGTACGCCTCGTCGCGCAGGCTGGCCACGCCGGTGCGGCCGTCCTGCGGCCGCACGCGGATGCCGCTGCGCTCGGGAAGCGGCAGCTCGCGGCGCACCAGCTCGGTGAGGGCGGCGTCGGGCTCGAGGACCAGCTGGCGCGAGCGGGGCCGGGTGGCGACCACGTAGCGCGCGAGCGTCATGCCCGCTCCCCCGACGTGCAGCGACCGCACCTGCTCGCCGGCCGGCCACGACGTGTCGACGACGTCGGCCATGCGGCGCACGTAGTCGAACTCCAGGCGGGTGGGGTCGTCCAGGTCGACGTACGACTGCTCCGTGCCGTCCACGCGCACGGTCGCGGCACCTGGTCGGTCGCGATCGCGGACGACCTCGACGGTGCGGCTCACCAGGGGACGTCGACGTCGGAGTCCGGTGACCCCACCTCCACGCGCAGGACACGGGCTCCCTGGGGCGTGGCGATGGTGACGACCGACCCGGCGGTGAGCTGACGTCCCCGCCGCGTCTCGACCTCGCCGTCGACGCGCACGTCGCCCGAGGCGACCAGCTCACCGGCCTGGGCGCCCGACTCGGCGACGTCGGCGAACTTGAGCAGCTGCCCGAGCCGGATCATCTCACCGGTGATCTCGATGGTCTCCGCCTCGTCGGGTCGTGTCATGGCACCAGCCTAGATCCCGGGATCTACGCTGGACGGGTGGAGCCGACGAGCGTGCGCGCCGACGTGTGGGTGTGGTCGGTGCGGCTGTTCGGCTCGCGGTCGGCTGCCACGACCGCCTGCAAGGGCGGCCAGGTGCACGTCAACGGCAAGCGCGCCAAGCCGTCGCAGGCCGTGCACGTCGGCGACCGCGTCGAGGCCACCACGCCCGGCGGTCCCCGCGTCGTGGTGGTCCGCAGGGTGCTGCTCAAGCGGGTCGGGGCGGCCGTCGCCGTCGAGTGCTACACCGACCACTCGCCTCCTCCGCCGCCCCGCGAGGAACGCCTCGTGATGCCCCGACGTGAGCGAGGGGCCGGGCGCCCGACCAAGCGTGAACGCCGCGAGATGGACCGCTTCCGCGGCCGGTGAGCCCGACCGGCTCAGAGCCCCCGGACCAGCCACGGCAGGAGATGGTCCGACGCCAAGGGCGCGAGCGCGACGTCGGGGTCGGCGGGGTCCACCCACCGCGCCTCCTCGATCTCCGCGGCCGCAGCGTGCCGAGGATCGGCCAGACGCAGCGTGAAGCAGTGCGCGACGAGGTCGTGCCCGGGCTCGTTGGCCGCGGCGGTGCGGATCGTGTCGAGGCGGACGAGGTCGCCGGCGGCGACGACGAGTCCCAGCTCCTCCGCCAGCTCGCGGCAGAGAGCCGTGACGTGCGACTCCCCCGGCTCGGGCTTGCCACCCGGGTTCATGAAGAGGCTGGTGCCCCGCTTGCGCACCAGCAGCGTGCGACCGTCGGGCCCGGTCACGAGCGCTGCCACCACCTCGATCACGGGTCGGTCGGGCGGTGACGGGGCCAGGCCGCTCACGGCGCCGGGGTCGGCAGGACGCCGCCCCACTTGTCGGTCCAGCCCGGCGGATCGGCGAGGCGGGCGAGCAGCCGCTCGAGGTCCTCGTCGACGTCGACGATGTCCTGCTGCTCCGGGCGGACGAAGCCCTCGGCGACCATCCGGTCGAGCATCAGGCGGATCGGGGACCAGAAGCCGTTGACGTCGAGGAAGCCGCACCGCTTCGCGTGGATGGTGAGCTGGGCCCACGTCCACTGCTCGGCGATCTCCTCGAGCGTGCCGGCGCCGCCGGGAAGGGCGAGGAACGCGTCGGCCAGCTCGGACATCCGCAGCTTGCGCTCGTGCATCGTCTCGACGACGTGCAGCTCGGTGACGCCCGTGTGGGCGAGCTCTCGCGCGTGCAGCGACTGCGGGATGACGCCGACCACCCGGCCACCGGCGGACAGGGCGGCGTCGGCCACGACCCCCATGAGTCCCACGCGCCCACCGCCGTACACCACCGTGATGTCGCGCTCGGCGAGCGTGCGGCCCACCTGGGCGGCCGCGTCGCCGTACGCCGCGTCCGATCCGAGGCTGGACCCGCAGAACACCGCGACGGCTCGCACCGCGCCGGCCCCGGCCGTCACGTCGCCGCCTCCAGCGCGTCTCGCAGGGCGGTCACGCTCCGGCGCCCACCTGCCACCGACCAGGTGAGCCCGTCGACCTCGACCTGCTCGGCCACGCCACCGGCTCCCCTGACGAGCGCGGCGCCGGGCAGCCAGTCCCACGCGGGGGTGCTGTGCTGGAACCAGGCACCGAGTCGTCCGGTGACCACGCCGACGAGGTCCATCGACCCCGAGCCGTGCATGCGCAGGGTGGCCGGGAGCGCCGCGGCGCGCAGGAACGGATCGCGCACGTGCGCGTCGGCCACGTTGCCCGGGTGCAGGTAGGTGGCCGCGCCGACCAGGCGCACGTCGTCGTCGGCCACGGGTCCGACCTCCTGACCGTTCCAGGTGGTGGGCGTCCCGGGACCTCCGACGAGCACCCCGTCCCGCGCGTGGGCCACCGCCCCGAGGAGCAGCTCGTCCCCGTCGACGAGCGCGACGGCGGAGCACCAGTAGTCCGATCCGCTGGCGAAGTTGTAGGTGCCGTCCACGGGATCGATCACCCAGCGACGGCCGGACGAACCGGTCTCGTCCGTGCCCTCCTCACCCAGCAGGCCGTCGTCCGGCCGCTCCGCCCGCAGGGCCTCGACGACGAGCGCCTCGGCGGCGTGGTCGGCCGCCGTGACGACGTCGGAGACGGAGGTCTTGCTGCGGACGTCGAGGTCGGAGCCCGCCCGCATCCGGGCGGCCAGTGCGGCGGCCTCCGTGACGAGCCTGACGGCGAGGTCTGCATCGGCGGCGAGTTCACTCACGCGACCATCCTGCCGCCCGGGGACGCCCGGACGCGCCGCGGGTCAGCCTTCGCGGGGTGCGTACATGATCACCGCGACCCCCACGAGACAGACGGTCGCACCGATCACGTCCCAGCGGTCGGGCCGGAAGCCGTCGACGACCATGCCCCACAGCAGCGAGCCGGCCACGAACACGCCGCCGTACGCGGCGAGGATCCGCCCGAAGTTCGCATCGGGCTGCAGGGTCGCCACCAGGCCGTAGACGCCGAGCGCGACGAAGCCGGCGCCGATCCACAGCAGGCCGCGGTTCTCGCGGACGCCCTGCCAGACCAGCCACGCTCCGCCGATCTCGGCGACGGCCGCCAGGACGAAGAGGACGACGGACCGGACGAGGTCGACACGCTCGAGGTCCATGGGCTCAGGCCTCCGCGGCTGCGCCCAGACGTTCGCGCACGGTCCCGACGAGCCGCCGCAACGTCACGAGGTCGGCCTCGCTCATGTCGAGGATCTCGGCACCGTGGGCGTAGATGCGCGCCGCGAGGGGCCTCAGCGCGGCGCCCTCCTCGGTGAGGGTGACGAGGGTGGACCGCTCGTCGGCGGGGTTGCGCGCACGCACCACACGTCCGTGGGCCTCCAGCCGCTTCACCAGCGGCGACAGCGTGCCGTAGTCGAGGTGCAGTCGCGCCGCCAGGTCCTTGACGCTCTGTCCGTCCCGCTCCCACAGCGCCAGCAGGACCAGGTACTGGGGGTACGTCAGGTGGTGCTCGTCCAGGATGGGCCGATAGGCAGCCGTCATCTGGCGCGAGGTGGAGTACAGGTCGAAGCAGAGCAGGTCGGACACCGTGGGATCGCTCATCGCGTCAGGATACATCGTGCGCGATGCATTGTGTGCCGGCGCGAGCCGTCGTCAGTCGAGCGAGAGCCGCACGAGCACCGGGTTGTGGTCGGAGACCAGCGGCGCCGCGTAGCGGCTCCCCGACATCGGGGCGGCGTTCTCCCAGCGGGTCACGACGGTCCGGCCGGGCACGACCCACACCTTGTCGACGTGGTCGCCCCAGGTGACCGACGTGGTCGGGGTGGTCTTCCAGTCGTTGTAGCTGTTGTGGTGCTGACGGCCCACGCTGCGTGCGAGGTCGTACGCGTCGCGGTAGCCGGCCGAGCGGAGCACCGAGGCCTGCCAGTCGTTGGACCGGTTCCGATGGCTGTTCCAGTCGCCGGCCAGCACGACCTGCAGGCCTTCGGGGTTGATCTGCCGGACTGCGTCGACGAGCCTCGTGGTCTCCGTGCGGCGGACGGTCGCCTCACGGTCGCCCTTGCCGCTGGTGAGGTGCACGCTCACGTAGATCACGTGCTGACCCGTCGCCAGGTCCTCGACCTCGGCCCACACGGCGTACTTGCCGCCGCCGAGGTCCAGGCAGCCGTAGCGTCCGTCGTCGGCCTCGCGGCACTCGCGCACGGTCCCGTCGAGCTGCTCGCGCGTGGTGTCGCCCTTGGTGACGACGCCGTAGATCGCGGGGTTGAGGAAGAGGGACTTGCTCGAGTAGTAGGCGGCCCGGGTGTAGCCCGGGACGGCGGTCGGACGCCCCGACGCGAGCACCTTGGACTCCTGCAGGGCGAGCACGGACGGCTTGCGTGCCTTCACGAAGGCCTGGAAGGCGGCCTGACGACGCGACCAGGCTCCGCCGCCGGAGGTGCAGCCCGACTTCTCCGTGCAGAGGTTCCACGTCGTGACGCTGCGGCTGGCCCGCGCTCCTGAGCCCTGCGAGGCGATCGTCGTCCGTCCCACGCGGGAGGCCCTGGTCCCCTTCTTCGAGCCGTTCACGCCACGCACGGTGACGAAGTACGTCGCACCTCGCTTCAGTCCGGTCAGGGTGATCGAGGTCTTGCTCGTGCGCTTGTGGACCTTGGCCTTCATCACGCCGCTGTAGGACGTGGAGAGGAACAGCTCGTACGACCTGGCGTTGCGGGCCGCGGGCCAGCGCAGCGAGAGCGACGCCTTGGTCCCGCTGAGGCTCGCACCCGTGAAGGTGATGAGCCCGACCTTCGACGGCTTGGCGGCCGCCTCGGCGGGTGCGCCGAACAGTCCGACCACGAGCACGGCTCCCACGACGGCAGCGCTGACACGACTCCACACGATGATCTCCCTGTGACGCCTCTCCCAGTGCCTCCCAGCACGACGTCGGTGCGAGCCTAGGCGATGGTCCCTTCGATCGCAGGACTTTCGTCACATCCCGCGGTCCGGTACGGGTCGTCCCTCCTCCCGTCGCGTGGCCGCCAGTCGCGACGCCGCACCTTGCCGGTGTCAGGGCGCAGCGGACCCCGGACGAGCTCCCAGGAGCGGGGGTGCTTCCCGCGGTCCAGGCGGCCCGAGATCCACGCCAGAAGCTCCTCCACTCCGGCCGTGGTCTCGACGACCGCGTGGACGACCTGGCCACGGTCCTCGTCGTCCCGCGGGACGACCACCGACCCGCGGACCTCGGGGTGGGCGTCCAGCACCTGCTCCACGTCGGCGGGATGCACCGGTCCCCCGGCCGTCACGATGACGTCGTCCAACCGGTCGCCGACGTAGAGGTAGCCGTCGCCGTCGAGGTGGCCGCTGTCGCCCAGGGTGTGCCACCCGTCGCGGACCCTCGGCGTCTCCCCCACGTAGGAGTAGGTCGGCGCGTCCCTGCGCATGACGATCTCGCCGACCTCGCCGGGAGCACAGTCCGCGCCGTCCTGCCGGACCACGCGGAATCGTGAGCCGCCGCAGCCTCGACCGACCGATCCCGGGTGGTCCAGCCACTCCCGCCCGGTGATCATCGCGAGGCCCTGGGACTCCGTCCCGGCGTAGACCTCCACGACCCGATCGGGTCCCAGCCAGTCGATCCATGCGCGCTTCAGCCACGGCGCGCACCGCGCACCGAGGTGCAGGACGGCCTCCAGGGACGAGACGTCCGCCGTCTCCAGACGTTCCGGACCCAGCCGGTGGATGCGGTGCATCATCGTCGGGACGAGCATCCCCCACGTCACCCGGTGCTCCGCGACCAGGGAGAGCCACGCATCCGGCTCGAAGCCCGACATGAGCACCAGCTCGTGACCCGTCATCAGGCCCCGCATCGCGTAGACGAAGGGGGCTGCATGGGTGAGAGGCCCGGCGACCAGCTGCACGGCGTCCCGTGGCACGAAGTCGGCGATCGGGCCGTGCGGATCGACGGTGCCCGGCGCAGCGGCGCGCACCAGCTTCGGACGACCGGTGCTGCCGCTCGTGGCCGGAGCCTTCCAGGACGTCGCGACCCGGTCCGGCAGAGGGGTCCCGTCGCCCTCCGCGACGCCGATCGGGCGGTCGACCACGAGCGCCGGCCGGGCCAGCTCGAGGACACGGTCGCGCTCCTCCGCCCCGATCGTGGTCGACAACGGCTGCGGCGTGGCGCCGAGCTTCCACGCGGCGACGCAGGCCCGCACGAAGTCGAGCCCGTTCGGCAGGCTGATGGTGACCAGGTCGTCCTGGCCGACCGTTCCGGACCAGGCGCGCGCCAGTCGGTTGGTGTCGAGGTCGAGCTGACGCCGCGTCGTCGTGACGGCCCCGTGACGGACGGCCACGGCACCCGGTTCCTGCAGCGCCAGCACCTCGAGCGCACGGGCGATGCTCATGCTCATGCCCGCACCGCGCTCCGTTCGTAGAGGTCAAGGTGCGCCGCAGCGGCCGCCTCCCACGTCGACGCCCGGGCGAGGGCACGTCCCACCTCTGCGTCGGGAGGGGTCTCCAGCACCGTGGCGAGCGACCCGGCGATGCCCATGAGGTCGGAGGCGTAGACGACGGCGTCGCCGAAGACCTCCCTCAGCACCGGCAGGTCCCGGGCGACGACCGGCAAGCCGGCCGCGAGCGCCTCCATGGCCGCGAGGCCGAAGCCTTCCTTGGTGGACACGAAGGCCATGGCCGCCGCACCGGCCACCAGCGACGGAAGGGCATCGTCGTCGACCACGCCGAGCATCGTCGGTTCCACGGACAGGGCGGCGGCCCTCCGATCGAACGCCGCACGGTAGTCGCGGTAGTCGAACAACGTCTCGCCGCCGGCGAACACGAGTCGCACCTCGGGGCGTCGCCGGCGGATCAGCGCGAAGGCCTCCAGCAGGTCGATGCTGCCCTTGCGGGGCTCGATGCCGCCGAGCGCGAGGACGTACGGTCCGAGCTCGGCCTGCCAGCGACGTCGCGACTCGGCGCCCTCCGGCTCGGCCGCACGGGCGAAGCGTGCCGCGTCGACGCCGTTGGGGATGACCACGGGGTGCACGCCGAACTGCGTCGCGACCTCCATCGCCACCGTCTCCGACACGCACACGTGCCCGGTCGGCTCGACGACGGCCCGGTCGTGGCAGGCCACCAGCTCGGGCGTGGTGAAGGTGTCGAGGTGGTGGATCGTGCGCAGGCAGGGCAGCCCGGCGGCGAGCACCGCGTTCGCGCTGATGCAGTCCTGCGCGTGGACGACGTCGTACGAGACGTCGGCGAGCGCAGCGGCCAGCGTGTCGATCGAGCGCACGATGCGGGCCCCGACGCTCTCCGCCGGAACCTCCGGGAAGGGGACGGCGTGGATCCCGACGGCCGGGTCGACGGGGCGGAAGAAGGTCCGGTCACCACCGCGCGCCAAGGTCCAGACGTCGACGTCGCAGCCCTGGCGGGCCAGGGCCTCGGCCAGGGCGAGAGTGTGCACGACGCCCCCGCGGGGCTTGGTCGAGTAGGTCAGCAGGGCGACGCGCATCAGCGTCCCCGCCGTTCGACGACGTAGCTGCTGGGTGTCAGCTCCTCGAGGTGGTGGAGGATGCGACGAGAGCGCGCGATCTCCCGCTCGACGTCGACCTCCGCGACCGCCAGGGCGCCCTTGGACCAGGTGCGGGCCAGCACGTCGCCTCCCGGCCCGACGACCTTGGCCTGCCCCAGGAACCGGAGACCTCCCATGACGCCCGTCTGGTTGGAGGAGACCCACACGACCTGGTTCTCGGCGGCGCGAGCGCTGTCGTAGAGGTCGAACAGCCGCGACTGACGGTCCTGCGGCAGACGGGACGCCCGGTCGGTGATGCTCGCCGGCCACGCCGAGAGGCATGCGACGACGTCGGCGCCGTCGAGGGCCAGCGACCGGGCCGACTCGGGAAACGTCTTGTCGTAGTCGATCACCATGCCGAGCCGACCGAGCGGGGTGTCGAACGCCCGGAACGTCCCACCCGCGCGGTAGGCCAGCGCCTCGCCCGCGGGCTGGTGCACCTTGCGGTGACGCCCGAGCACCCCGTCCCCGGTCACGCAGAGCGCAGCGTTGTGGTGGACGACCTCCTCGTCCACGGTCGCCTCCTCGGTGTACCCGAAGCAGACCACCATGTCGCCCGCCATCTCGACGACGCGAGCGATCTGCCACGCGTCCTCACGCAGCGCGGGCGGCATCGCGTCGGCCGACGGGTGCCGCAGGTCGGTGAGGTAGCCGCCCAGCGTGGCGTCGGGGAACACGAGCAGCTCCACACCGCTCGCCCGGGCGTCGTCGACGATGCGCTGCATCTTCTCGAGTCCTCGGTCGAGGTCCCGCCCGAAGTGGGCGGCGACCGCGGCGATCCGCACGTCAGGCCTCCTGCACCACCGGGCGGAGCGCACCCGTGATGCAGTCGGCCACGTGGCCGGCGTCGGCGGCGACACCGAGGAAGCGCCCCGACCCCCAGGTGTGCATCCACGGGAGGCCGACGAAGTACAGGCCGGGCACCGACGTCACGCCGCGGGTGTGGGTCGGCCGCCCCGTGCCGTCGAAGACACCGACGCGGAGCCATCGGTAGTCGGGGCGGTAGCCGATCGCCCACACGATCGACGTGACCCCCTCGCCGGCGAGGTCCAGGGTCGTCGGGTCCTCCTCGGGCGCCCACGGCGGCACGTACGGCGCCTCGGTCGGGGCCTCGATCCCCTCGCGCTCGATGAAGCGGTCGATGTCCCGCTGGATGGAGGTGTAGACGGCGTCGGCGGCGTCGAGCGAGGCCGTCAACGTCGGCGCGACGTCGAGCACGGTGCCCTGGGCGTCGACGACGGCCCCGTAGAGGCGCATGCCCTCGCGCGCGAAGGCGCGCAGGTCGATGTCCCGCCCGCCGTCGCGACCGGTGACGTAGTGGTTGGTCTTCTCGCGCGCGGCGAGCCCGCCCGGGTACTGCTGCACGGCCGTGTCGTAGAGGCCCATGTCGGCGAGCCAGGTCATGCAGTCCCGGCCACGGTAGGTCCGCGCCACCCTGGGCGCGTTGCCGAGGGCGAGGTGGACCTGACGGCCCTCGAGGTGGAGGTCCTCGGCGATCTGCGCGCCGGACTGGCCCGTCCCCACCACGAGGACGGCGCCGGCCGGGAGCTGGTCGGCCCGCAGGTACTCCTGCGAGTGCAGCTGGACGACGGACGGGTCGATGGCCCGCGCGAACGCCGGTTCGATCGGCCGGTGGTAGCCGCCGGTGGCGACGACCACGTCCTGGGCCTCGATCGTCTCCCGACCCTGGGGGGTCTCGAGGTCCAGGACGAACCCGCCGCCCTCTCGCTCACGCACCTCCGCCACGCGGGTGTGGCAGCGCACGGGCGGGTCGAACGTGCGCACGTAGCCGGCCAGCCACGCGACGACCTCGTCGCGGGTCATGAACCCGTCGGGGTCGGGACCGTCGTAGACGTAGCCGGGGAGACGGCAGTGCCAGTTGGGCGTCACCAGCGTGAAGTTGTCCCACCGGCTGTCCGCCCACTCGTGGGCCGGCGTGCCGGACTCGAGGAGCACGTGCTCGACCCCCTGCGCCGTGAGGTGGTGGCTGACAGAGAGGCCTGCCTGCCCGGCTCCGACGATCGCGACGGGGATGGTCATGCCGGTCCTCCTGACAGGGGCGGGTGCATCGCGACGACCTCGACGGTGGCGTCGGGGGCGAACGCCGACGCGGCCGTCTCGATCCGCTCGCGCGACGCGGCCGAGGCACTGCAGGCGAAGCCGTACCGCGCCCGGACACGGTCACTCGCGACGGCGAGAGCGTCCGACGAGCGCCGGACGAACTCCTCGACGGGGTAGCTCCGGCCGACCTCGAGGTGGTCGTGCACCACCAGCGAGGGCGAGTAGCAGGGCTCGACCCGGCCGTCGGGCCAGCGCACCGAGAAGGTCATCTCAGGCATGGGCCGGCTCCCGGTAGGTCTCCGGACGCCGGTCACCGAGGTGGAACATGGCCCGACGAGCCCCCTCGAGCTCGGCGCGGACGTCGAGGCTCGCGACGGCCGTGCCACCGTCCGTGCCGGTCGTCGCGCGGACGTCACCGCCCGGACCGACGATCTTCGCGCTCCCGACGAACCTGAGGGAGCCGAAGGTGCCCACCTGGTTCGAGGCGACCCAGACGATCTGGTTCTCCAGGGCCCGTGCGCTGTCGAACAGGTCGAACCGGTGGGTCCAGCGATCGTCGGCCAGGTCGCCCGCCGTCGCCGTGCGCGAGGCCGGCCAGGCCGAGATGCAGGCGACGACCTCCGCCCCGTCGAGGGCGAGCGCACGCGCCGCCTCGGGGAAGGCCTTGTCGTAGCAGATCAGGGCGCCGAGGCGGCCGACCGGCGTCGAGAACGCCTGGAAGGTCTCCCCTGCGGCGTAGAACAGACCTTCGCCGAGCGGCTGGTGCACCTTCCGGTGGACGCCGATCACCCCGTCCCCCGAGACGACCGCCGCGCTGTTGTACCGGGTCGACCCGTCGGACTCGCAGAGCCCCACGACGAGAGTCATGTCGCCGGCGATCTCGGCGACGCGACGCAGCTCGGGCCCCTCCACGTCCATGACGGGCGGCAGCGACTCGGGCTGCTCGTCGTGGCTCCCGTCCCGGCCGCGCCCGAGGACCGAGAGGTACCCGCCGAGGCAGGCCTCCGGCAGGGCGAGCAGGTCCACCCCGCCTCCTCGGGCCGAGCCCACGATCTCGGCGATGCGCGCGAGGTTCTGGTCGACGTCGCGACCGAAGTTCTCCGAGACGGCTGCGAAGGTGGTCATGCTGCTCCCATTCCGGTGACGGGACCGCGGACGGCCTCCGTCTCCACTCCGTCGGGCCAACGCAGCCCGACTCCGGTCCCGGCGGTGATCTCGCCGCAGACCCGTGAGGTGACGAATCCGGGCAGGTCGCCCGGGTCCGCCGTCGGTCGGTCGGTGGTGACCATCGCGAAGCCGGGGAAGCAGGTGAACCAGTCCCCGTGCGTGGCGCCTCGCGGCGTCGGCACGTGCTCGACGTCCAGAAGGGCGCGGACACCGCTGGCCTCGGCGAGCATGCCCGTGCTGCCCACGAGGCCGGACATGCTGACGTCCTTCGCCGCCGTCGGCGCGAGGGAGCCGACGGTCCGGCCCAGGGCACGCAGCTGCTCGCCGGAGCGGTGCGACGAGGAGTCCCACTGGGCCCCGCTGTAGCCGGGCCGCCACCCCCCACCCAGATCGGCGGTCAGCCGCACCGCCTCGCCCGGGCGCGCACCGCCGCCGGGCACCGGGCGCGACGTGCGGCCCAGGGCGGTGACGGACAGGGCAGCGGGCACGCCGAGCTGGGTGTGACCACCGAGCACGGGCACGCGCCAGGCCTGGACCGCGGAACGGAGCCCGGACATGATGCGCTGCGCGAACGAGGCGTCCCGGGCACCCACGGCGTCCAGCAACCCGACCGGGTCCGCGCCCATCGCCGTCAGGTCGTTGAGGTTGACCAGGGCCGCGCACCAGCCTGCCCACTCCGGATCACGCTCGACCATCGACGGCAGGATCGCGTCGCACGCGGCGACCAGGTCCGAGCCCGGCACCGGGACGCCGTCGTCCCCGCGGAACCCGGCCGGTCCGTCGAGCCCGGCCAGGAGGGCACCGAGCGGCGCCTTCGTCGCTGCGGCGAGCCGCTGCACGCGACCGATCGGCCAGTCGACTCGGACGTGCGGGTGCCCCAGCAGGACGGTGTCTTCCTGGACCTGCCACCCGAGCCGCGTGAACAGCACCGCATGACGAGCCTGGACCAGCGCGTCGAAGCGCAGCGCGCCCGCGGACTCGGCACGGGCGCAGGCGGCCCGCACCAGTGCTGCACCGACGCCGACGCCGCGACGTGCCGTCGGCAGCACCGCGAGCCGGCTCCCCCGCCACCAGCCGATGTCGCGGCCGGCCGTCGACGGGTGCGGCGCCGGGTGCAGGCGGACGCCTCCGAGCACCTCGCCGTCGTTCGTGCGTGCGACGAGCACGATGGTGCGCGGGTCGTCGTCGACGTCGTCGTGGTCGTGGCCCTCGAACAGCCCCTGCTCCCGGACGAAGACCTCGCGTCGCAGCAGTCGGTACGCATCGATCTCCCGCAGGTCGGCCTCGACCACGAGGAAGGCCTCCGTGGCCGCGGCATGGACGCGGCGAGAACCCGTGAGGATGCCGTTGTCGACCGTCATGTCAGGCCCCCTCGCAGCTGAGGGCGGAGCAGGCACCGCACGCAGCACAGCCTGCGGCCTGGTCGGACCCGGCCATCCCGGACCGGCGCAGCGCCGCGGCCACCCGGATCGTCACCGAGCCGACCTTCGACGCGGCCGGAGCCGGGGCGTGGTCCACGTCGGTGGCGAGCGTGCCCGCGAGCGGACGGAACGGGACGACGAAGGGGTAGACGCCCATCTCGATGAGCTCCTGCGCCGCGGCGACGAGCTCGTCGGGGTCCTCCCCGAGCCCGACCAGGAGATAGGTGGAGACCTGGTTGTGCCCGAAGACACGGACGGCCTCGCGCCACGCTGCCCGGTACTCCTCGAGCGACACCGTCGCCTTGCCCGGCGTCCAGCGGCGACGCACCTCGTCGTCCATCGACTCGACGTGGATCCCGACGGACCGGGCACCGGCCTCGTACAGCTCGGTGATCGACCCGAGGTCGGCCGGCGGCTCGATCTGCACCTGGATCGGGAGGTCCGGAAGGACGGCCCGGACCGCCCTGACGCAGCGGGCCAGGTGCGTCGCTCCCCGGTCACGCCCCCGCGAGGTCCCGGTGGTCATGACCATCTGGGTGATGCCGTCCAGGTCGTGGGCGGCCTTCGCCACCTCCGCGACCTGCTGTGGAGTCTTCACCGCGATCGTCGTGCCCTGCTCCAGTGACTGCTCGATGGCGCAGAATCGGCAGCGGTCGGACTCGTCGTAGCGCATGCAGGTCTGCACGACCGTCGTGGCCAGCACGTCGGCCGCGTGGAGACGGGCGATCTTCTCCATGCTGGTGCCGTCGGAGGTGGTCAGGTCGTAGAAGGCCGGCCGGGACACCGCCTCGACGCCGAGCCCGGTGTCGGCGCCGTCGAGGAGCAGGCGTCCGCCATCGACGGAGTAGGGGCTGCGCGGGTTGAGCGGGATGGCCGCACCGACCCCGTCGAGGAGCACGTGACCGTCGGCGCTCGGGCCCGCACCGTTGGGTCGGGTGAGCGGGGCGTCGAGCAGGCGGATGCCCTGGATCGCGACGTCGACCCGTGTGCTGGTGCGCGTCTCCTCGGAGGACGGTGCGGTCATCCCGGCCGCCTCAGAGGTTGTACGTCGAGTTGATGATGGCGCCCTTGCGGGCGTAGTGGATCAGCGCGTCCTGCACGTCGAGCGGGTGCGCCGGGATGACGCCCTCGATCAGGTCCTCCTCGCGGAGCCCGTGCAGGGCGAGCCCGAAGCGGCAGCAGTAGACCGTGCCGCCCTCGCCGATGAACGTCTCGAGGGAGGCGTTCATGTTGAGCTCGCCCGGGAAGCCGGCGTCACCGGTCGTCGGGAAGCCACGGGTCGCCATGCAGGCGAGCGTGCCGGGGCCGTAGAAGTACATCGCTGAGTCGAAGCCCTTCCGCAGCGCGCGGGTGGCCTGCAGGATCGCGACGAAGCTCACCGACGACTCGTGCGGGATGCCGTGGACGAGGGTGAAGTACGACTCGCCGTCCTCGGCCTGGTAGTCGGGGAACAGCTTCGTCGAGCCGTAGAGGTTCGTGCCCTTCGGCTGCGAGGGGTGCGGGATCTCGGCGAGCGACTTGGCGATGTTCTCGGCGATCTGGTCGTCGATGTCGGTCATGCGGCTTCTCCTGGTGATCGGTCCTGCGGTCGGGTGCTGCGATCGGTCGTGCACTGGCGCCACGTCGGTGTGGTCCAGGGACTGAGGGGGCTAGGTGCCGTAGAGCGCCTCGAAGTTGCGGCGGAAGAAGTAGTCGGCCAGCTCGCCGTCACCGGCGGCGGCGGCGAGGCGCGCGTGCTCGCCCTCGAAGTCGCCCCACGGGGCGTCGGTGGCGAAGAGGATCCGGTCGTGGCCGACGCCGCGCCTCTCGATCTCCTGGACCAGCCAGGCTGGCGCGAAGCCGATGGTCCACGACGTGTCGGTGTAGACCTGCTTGCCCGCCTCGATCCAGTCGAAGAGGCGACCGCCGATCAGCTTCATGTGGCCGCTCATGCCACCACCGAGGTGGACCAGGTGGATCTTCGTGTCGTCGCCGTACCGCTCGACGAGCGTGCCGACCTCGTCGACGTCCGAGGCCGCTCCCGGCGACGTGTGCACGTGGACGACGAGGTCATGGGCCGCTGCTGTCGTGAAGATGCGGTCGATCTGCTCGGCGCAGTCCGGGTCGGACGGGCTGCCTCCGAGCAGGAAGCTCGTCTTCAGCGCCTTCACGCCCTGCTCCCCCACCAGCGCGAGCGCGGCGTCGTTGCGAGCCGCGTCCGAGGCCTTGGGCGAGACCCACAGCCCGCAGCTGATGCGGTCGTCCTTCTGCGCGGCCTCGATCGCGAGTGGGTTGAGGTCGAAGGCCGCGTCGGGGACCGGGACGCCGTAGTTGGGCAGGACGAGTGCCCGCTCCGTTCCCTCGGCGTCGAGGGTCGTGACGAGCTCGGCCACGGTCGCCTTGGCGGTGACGTCGGCACGGATCGCCGGGCCCCCGTAGAACGGGTAGGCCGGCAGCGCACCGATGTGGCGATGGGAGTCGAGCTGCGTGCTGGCCATGCTCCAAGTCAGCCTGGCCGTCGTTTCAGGCTGGTCACGTCCGGAACAAACCCGCGATAAGCGGTGATGTCGTTCTTGTTTCGACGCCCTCGCAGCCCCGTCGTGACCGGTTCGCCCCTCACCCGGGCCGAGCGTCACCGGGCGAGTGCATCACCCGTCGAGGAAGTCGTCCCGTCGGCTGGGGTCGCCGGCACGCTGCAGGTGGAAGCGGCGCACGAGCCGGATCAGCGGTCGGACGAGGAGCTCCACGCTCCCGGCCACGAAGAACCAGGTGCCGATCGTGGTGGTGGACTCCCAGAAGAACAGGATGCTCCCGGCCAGGAACCAGAGGGCCACGAGGACGTCGTTGACGATGCTCAACGTCTCGTACCGCTGGCGGATCACCAGCGTCTCGCGGCCCACGGTCAGCGTGAGGTCGTCGTCCTTGCTCATCGTCCGGTTCCTCTCGACGTCCTGCCCAGCCTGGCACCGACCTCCCGCGGCCCCGTCGGGACCCCGCGGCGCCCATGGCCGACGACCGCGTCCGAGAGGCTGAGAACGAGGCGGAGGCCGCCCCCGCGACGAGCGGGAACGGCCTCCGACCTGCGGTTTCCTCGGTCGGGCTGACAGGATTTGAACCTGCGACCCCCTGACCCCCAGTCAGGTGCGCTACCAAGCTGCGCTACAGCCCGATGAACCTCCGCAACCCTACCCCACGCTGGACGGCGCACCGGCGCGAGGTCATGGGGCGTCGACGGTGAGCGGCAGGCTCCGCCCACTCGTGAAGGTCCGTGGCCGCTCGTCGACCGGGTCGACGAAGGACAGCGTGCGGGCGAGGAGCTGCAACGGCGTGCTCATGTCGTCGACGGGCAGGTCGAGCACGTCGGGGTAGAGCGGGTCCCCGACGATGGGGACACCCAGCCCGCACAGGTGCAGGCGCAGCTGGTGGGTGCGGCCCGTGGCCGGGCTCAGGCGGTACACCGCGAGCTCGCCGCGCACCTCCTCGAGGTCGACGTGGGTCACCGCGTTCACCGCGGCGTGCGGCACGACCTCGGCACGCAGGGTGCCGCGGTCCTTGCGCACGTGGTTGCTCACGGTCAGCGGGAGCGACAGCCCAGGGTCGTGCCGCGCGAGCGCCAGGTAGGTCTTCTGCACCTCCCGGTGGGCGAACAGCGACTGGTAGGCACCACGCCAGCGCCGTTCCTTGACCAGCACGAGGACCCCGGACGTCACCCGGTCCAGCCGGTGCGCGGGCGTCAGCTCGGGCAGGCCGAGCTGGTCGCGCAGTCGGACCACGACGCTCTGGCGCACGTGGCGCCCGCGCGGGATCGTGGCGAGGAAGGCCGGCTTGTCGACCACGAGCAGCCGGTCGTCCTCGTGGAGCACCGGCATGTCCCCCGGCACCTCGGGCTCGTCGCGCAGGTCGCGGTGGAACCAGACGAACGTGTGCGGGCGGTAGGGCTCGTCACCGACGAGCGGCGTGCCGTCGCCCAGCACGAAGCGGCCCGCGGCGAGCATGCCGCCGACGTCGACCCGCTCGGGCAGCCTGTCGCGCAGCCACGCACCCAGCGTCGGCGCGGGCGCTGGACGGGTGCGGTCGTGGTCGGGCGTGCGCACCCATGCCGCACCGAGCCCGTGACGTGGCGGCAGCGGTGAGCGTGGCGGCACCTCGGGTCAGCGCCTGCCGCGCTTCTCGCGCGGACGCTGCTGGATGTGGATGGGCGTGCCGACGAACCCGAACTCCTCGCGCAGACGACGCTCGACGAACCGGAGGTAGCCGGCCTCGAGCTTGCCGGACGTGAAGAGGACGAAGGTGGGCGGCGCCGTCGACGCCTGGGTGCCGAACAGGATCTTGGCCTGCTTGCCACCGCGCACCGGGTGCGGGTGCTCGGCCACGAGTCGGCCGAGGAACGCGTTCAGCGCACCGGTGCCGATGCGGGTCTCCCACCCCTCCAGCGCGGCGTCGAGCGCCCGCACCAGACGGTCGACGTGCCAGCCCGTGCGGGCCGCGAAGTTGATCCGCGGCGCCCACTGCACCTGCACGAGCTCGCGCTCGATCTCGCGCTCCAGGTAGTAGCGCCGCTCCTCGTCGACGAGGTCCCACTTGTTGAACGCCACGACGAGGGCCCGGCCGGTCTCCGCCACCGACGTGACGATGCGGATGTCCTGCTCGGTGAACGGCTGGCTGGCATCGACGATCACGACGGCCACCTCGGCGCGCTCCACCGCGGTGGACGTGCGCAGGCTGGCGTAGTACTCGTGTCCGGAGGCCTCGCGCACCCGACGGCGGATGCCGGCGGTGTCGATGAAGCGCCACTCGCGACCGCCCAGCTCGACGAGCTCGTCGACCGGGTCGACCGTGGTGCCCGACGCGTCGTCCACGACGACGCGGTACTCCCCCGCCAGCTGGTTCAGCAGGCTGGACTTGCCGACGTTGGGCTTGCCGACGATTGCGACGCGACGCGGGCCGCCGACCTCGGGGTCGCGGTCCGGCGGCGCGTCGGGCAGGACGGCCAGGATGGCGTCGAGCATGTCGCCGCTGCCACGACCGTGCAGGGCCGAGACGGGGTAGGGCTCGCCCAGGCCGAGGTTCCAGAGCGATGCGGCCTCGAGCTCGCTGCGCTGGTCGTCGACCTTGTTCGCCGCGAGCACGACCGGCTTCTTGGCCGCCCGCAGGATCTTGACCACGGCCGCGTCGGCGTCGGTGATGCCGACCGTGGCGTCGACGACGAACAGCACGGCGTCGGCGGCCTGGACGGCCACCTCGGCCTGGGCGGCGATGCGCTCGGCGAGTCCGCGTGCGTCGGGGTCCCAGCCGCCGGTGTCGACGACCGTGAAGGCCTTGCCGTTCCACTCCGCGTCGTACGGCACGCGGTCGCGGGTGACGCCCGGGACGTCCTCGACGACGGCCTCGCGGCGTCCGATGATGCGGTTGACGAGGGTCGACTTGCCGACGTTCGGACGGCCGATGATCGCGAGGACGGGCAGAGCGGGGTCGACCGGCTCGCGGGCGGGGGTGTCAGACATCGGTACTTCCTCGGGGCAGGGGACCGGGCAGCTGCAGGTGCCCGGTGGCCGCGGCCCACTCGACGTGGTGCCGCAGGTGCTCGGTGATCCGACGCCCGACCTCGGCCACGTGGGCCCGCGTGCGAGGCCACGGGACGGGCGTGTCCCGTAAGGGTTCACCGTAGACGACATCGATGCGGGAACCACGCTCGGGCCTGCTCTCGGAGGGCTCACCCGGGGCGCGGGTGCCGAAGATCGCGACCGGCACCACCGGGGCGCCGCTCACCATCGCGAGCCAGGCGACGCCGTCCTTCGTCCGGGCCACGTCACCGGCCCCGCGCAGGCCCTCGGGGTACACGACGACCGACTGGCCGCTCGCGAGCGCGTCCGCCGCGGTCCGCAGGGCCCCGACGTCGCGTCGGAACCGGTCCAGCGGGATCTGCCCGGCGAACCGCAGCAGGCGTCCGGTTCGACCTTCGAACGCCTCGACCTTCACCAGGGCGTGGGCCGGCCTGGGGGTGCACAGGATGAGCAGCGGACCGTCGAGCCACCCGATGTGGTTGCTCGCGTAGATCACGGGACCGTCGTCGGGCACCCGGTGCTCACCGCGCTGACGCACGTCCCACCGGCGGTCCAGGTACCGCCGCGCGAGCGGTCGGAGCAACCGCAGCCCGGTCTCCGGGAGGCCCTGTGGAGGGCGACTCCCCCGCGCTGTGGAGAGGAGGTGCTCGGTCACGCCGTCCGGGCCTCCTCCACCAGGGCGGCGACGGCGTCGACGACCTCCTCCAGGCTCAGGTGGGTGCCGTCGATCTGGACGGCGCCGTCGGCGCGGGTCAGGGGCGACGTGGCGCGCGTGGAGTCGATCCGGTCGCGGGCGGCGAGCGAGGCGGCCGTGGCCTCCTGGTCCGCGCCGCCGCGCTCCGCGGCCCTGCGGGCCGCCCGTGCCTCGGCGTCGGCCACCAGGTAGACCTTCACGGCCGCGTCGGGCGCGACGGTGGAACCGATGTCGCGTCCCTCGACGACGATGCCCTGGTCCGCCGACGCGATGACCCGGCGCTGCAGCTCGACGAGGAGCGTCCGCACCTGCGGCACCGCCGCGACGGGACTCACGTGCGCCGTGACGTCGTCCTCGCGGATGGCCTGCGACACGTCGGTCCCGTCGGCCGTGATGGTGGGGGCCCCCGGGTCGGTGCCCGAGACGATCTGGACGTCGGCCGCGTCGCGGGCGATGGCGTCGGGGTCGCCGAGGTCGGTGCCGCGCTGGAGCAGCGCCCACGTGACGGCGCGGTACATCGCCCCGGTGTCGAGGTAGGCCAGCGACAGCCGCGTCGCGACTCCCCGCGCGGTGCTCGACTTGCCCGAGCCGGACGGTCCGTCGACGGCGACGACGAGGGTGCTGCTCACAGGGGATGACTCCTTGGGGTGCTGGTACGGGGTGAGGGACGAGGTGGGACGGGTCAACGGTAGGCCGACCAGCCCTGGTCGGCGAGGCGCTCCACCAGGGTGTCGGCCCGCTCGGCCGCGACGGAGATCTCGACGAGGCCGACCGGACGACCGAGCTCGTGGTCGATGCGCAGGTCCTCGATGTTGACGCCCGACTCCCCCACGTGCGCGAACAGCCGTGACAGCGCCCCCGGCGTGTCGGGGATCTGGACGTTGACCACGACGAGCTCGACGGGGTCCCCGCCGTGCTTGCCGGGGATGGACCGGGTCCCGGCACGACCGGCCTCGAGCACCGTGCCGACGGCGTCGCGGTCGTGCAGCGCCGCGATCATGGCGTCGAGGTCGTCGCGCACGGCACCGAGGACCTGGCCGATCTCGGCGGCGTTCGTGGAGATGATGTCGCGCCACAGTGCGGGGTCGCTGCCGGCGATGCGGGTCACGTCGCGCAGCCCCTGGCCGGCGAGGGCCAGGTGAGCCGGCGGGGCGTCGACGAGGCGTGCCGCCGCCAGTGTCGACAGCACCTGGGGCACGTGGGAGACGAGGGCGACCGCACGGTCGTGGGCGTCGGCCTCCATGACGATCGGGACCGCACCGAGCATGACGGCGACCTCCTCGACCAGCCGGACGGCGGCGTCGGCCGCGCCGTCGACGGGGGTGATCACCCACGGACGGCCCTCGAAGAGCCGCGCCGAGGCGGCCAGCGGGCCGGACCGTTCGCTGCCGGCCATCGGGTGGCTCCCGACGTAGCGGTCGATCCCACTCGTCCGGTCGAGCGCGCGGACGACGCTGCCCTTGACGCTCGCCACGTCGGTGACCACGGCCTCGGGGAAGGTCTCGAGCGCCTCGCGGACCGCAGCCGCGGTGGCGCCGGGCGGCACGGCCACCACCACGAGGGCGGGGTCGCGCACGGGCTCCGGGCTACCCGCACCCCGCTCGACGGCGGCGGCGACGTGCTCGGGGTCGCGGTCGGTGAGGTGCACGTCGATCCCGTGCTCACGCAGCGCGAGAGCCACGGAGGTGCCGATGAGGCCACAGCCCACGACCAGGGTGGGGGGCAGCGACGTCATGGGGCCACGCTATCGAAGAGGTCCCCCAGCTCCTCGCGTGACAGCTCGCGCGACCGACCGACCGACAGACCGCCCAGACGCACCGGTCCGAAGCTGGTCCGCGTGAGCTCCACGACCGGGTGCCCGACGGCGTCGAGCAGCCGCCGCACGATGCGGTTGCGTCCCATGTGCAGGTCGAGCTCCACGAGCGAACGGCCCCGGCCGCGATCCTTCACCACGAAGCGGTCGACCGAGGCGGCGCCGTCGTCGAGGTCCACCCCGGCACGCAGGCTCCGACCCACCGCGTCACCCACGGCACCCTCGACGAGGGCCACGTAGGTCTTGGTGATCTCGAACGAGGGGTGGGCCAGCCGGTGGGCGAGGTCGCCGTCGTTGGTCAGCAGGAGCAGCCCCGACGTGTCCGTGTCGAGGCGGCCGACGTGGAACAGGCGTTCCTCGCGGCCGGCCACGAACTCCGTGAGGTCTCGGCGCCCCTGCTCGTCGGCCATGCTCGAGACGACGCCGCGTGGCTTGTTGAGCACGAGGTACACGTGGTCCGACGGCGGAGGGATGCGTCGGCCGTCGACGCGCACCAGGTCGGCGAGCGGGTCGACGCGGACCCCCATCTGCGTCACGACCTCGCCGTTGACCTCCACCCGGCCGGTGGCCATGAGCTCCTCGCAACGACGCCGACTCCCCACGCCGGCCTGCGCGAGCACCTTCTGCAGGCGCACGCCCTCGACCTCACCGCTGGTCATGCGGCACCTCGTCGGACTCGGGGGCGGGCACGCCGTCCTGCTCCTCGGGCTGCGGGTCGTCGATCGCGTCCTCGGGTCCCGCAGCGTCCGCAGGTGCCGTCGCGGACACGACCTCGTCGTCCATCTCCTCGATCTCGGGCAGCATGGGCGCGATGTCGGGGAGCTCGGCGAGGGAGGCCAGCCCCATCCGCTCGAGGAAGTAGCTGGTCGTGCGGTAGAGGAAGGCGCCGCTCTCGCTGTCGGTGCCGGCCTCCTCGAGCAGTCCGCGCGTCACGAGGGTGCGGACCACGCCGTCGACGTTCACGCCGCGGATCGCCGAGATGCGCGACCGGCTGATCGGCTGCCGGTACGCCACCACGGCCAGGGTCTCCAGCGCCGCCTGGGTGAGCCTGGCCTGCTGGCCGTCGAGCACGAAGCGCTCCACCGCGGGGGCGAACGTCTCACGGGTGAAGTAGCGCCACCCTCCGCCGACGTTGCGCAGCTCGAAGCCGCGCGCCTGCTCGTCGTACTCCGCGGCGAGCGCCCCCAGCGCCGCCTCGACCTCGGCCGGCGGGTGGCCGACGGCCTGCGCGAGCGTCAGGTGGTCGAGTGGCTGGTCGGCGACCATGAGCACGGCCTCCAGGGCCGGTCGCAGCTCCAGCAGCTCGAGCTCCAGCTCGTGCGGGCCACGGGGCAGCGACGGGTCCGAGGCCGGTGCCCCAGGCTCTGCGGCCTCACGGCCCCCGTCGTCGGTCCCGTCCTGCGTGAAGGTCTCCAGCGGGGTCTCGGTCGTGTCCTCAGACATCGTCGTCCTCCGGTGTGGTCGGTGCGGCGGGCTCCTCGACCGGACCGCCGTCGAACTCGTCGCCGACGTCGATGTCGACGTCCGCGTCGTCGGTGCCGGTCCAGCGCAGGTGCAGGTCGCCGAGCGGGGTGGCCTGCTCGAAGCCGACCACACCCTCGCGGAACAGCTCCAGCAGGGCCAGGAAGCGCGCCACGGTGGTCATCAGGTCGGCGTCGGCCGTCAGCGCTCGGAAGGTGGTGCTCCGCTCGCGGCGCAGCCGGTCGACCACGAGGTGGGCCTGCTCACGCACGCTCACGGTGGGCGCGTGCAGGTGGGCGAGCGAGACCATCGGTTCGGGCCTCGGCTCGAGCGCCCGCGCGGCCAGGGCGGCCAGCTCGTCCGGCCCGACGGACACGATCACCTCGGGCAGCAGCGCCGCGAAGCGCGGCTCGAGACCGACCTGGCGGGGGTGGCGGCGCCCCTCGGTGGCCAGCCGGTCCGCGACGAACCGCGCCACCTGCTTGAAGGCCCGGTACTGCATGAGGCGGGCGAACAGCAGGTCGCGCGCCTCCAGGAGGGCGAGGTCCTCCTCGTCCTCCACGTCGGCCTGGGGCAGGAGCCGAGCGGTCTTGAGGTCGAGCAGCGTCGCGGCGACCACCAGGAACTGGGTGGTCTGCTCGAGGTCGCCGCCCAGCTCGCGCACGTAGCCGATGAACTCGGACGTCACCGTCGAGAGCGCGACCTCGGTGATGTCGAGCTGGTGCTTGGAGATGAGCGAGAGCAGGAGGTCGAACGGTCCCTCGAAGACCCCGACGTCGACGTGGAAGCCCTTCCCCTCGTCGATCCCGTCCGTGCCGCCCCCGACCGTGACGACCGTGTCGGGGCTGGCCTCGTCGACCGGCGGCAGGCTCATGCGGAGCCGAGGCGACGGGCGAGGTCGCTCTCCTCGCCCCGGAGCTCGAGGTCCTCCAGGGCCAGCGCGATGGCGGCGCGCACGAGTCGGCCGCGGTCGACGTTGCGCCCCACGGTGCCGCGCAGCCCGAGCCGGGCCTGCTCGATCGCCAGCAGCTCGGCCGAGGTGACGTACACCGTCATCTTCTCGTCGTGCTTGACCCGCCCGCTGTCACGCGGCGCGGCCTGCGACGCGTCGTCCCGCCCCTGCGCCGGCGTGCCGTCCGCACCGCCGGCGTTGGGCTTGCGGGCCTGGGACGCGGGGGCGGTGGGGCGGAACAGCTCGTCCGCCCCGGGCATGCTCACGCGTCGGGGCATCGATGCAGCACCTCCTGGGCCAGCTGACGGTACGACGCGGCACCCGGAGACCCGCCCGCGAACTCGGTGATCGGCAGGCCCGCGACCGTGGCGTCGGAGAACTTGACCGTGCGCCGGATGACGGTGTGGAAGACCAGGTCGCCCCACCCCTGCACGAGCGTCTGCAGCACCTCGCGGCCGTGGAGGGTGCGCCCGTCGTACATGGTGCCGAGCAGACCGATGATCTTGAGGTCGAAGTTCGTGCGGTCGCGCACCTTCTCGATGGTCTCCTTGAGCAGCGCCACACCCCGGAGCGCGAAGTACTCGCACTCGAGCGGGATGATCACGCCGTCGGCCGCCGTGAGGGCGTTCACCGTGAGCAGGCCGAGCGACGGCTGGCAGTCGATGAGGACCACGTCGTAGTCGTGCAGCACGGGGTGCAGCGCACGGGCGAGCACCTGCTCACGACCGACCTCGGTCACCAGGCGCATCTCGGCGGCCGAGAGGTCGATGTTGGCCGGGACGAGGTCCAGGCCGGGCACCGCGGTCTCGAGGACGATGTCCTTGAGCGTGAGCTCGCGGTCCATCAGCACGTGGTAGATCGACTGCTCGAGCTCGTGGGCGTTGAAGCCGAGCCCGACCGTGAGCGACCCCTGCGGGTCGAAGTCGAGCAGCAGCACGCGTCGGCCGGCCTCGACGAGGGCGGCACCCAGGTTGATCGTGGTCGTGGTCTTGCCCACGCCGCCCTTCTGGTTGCACATCGCGATGATCTGCGCAGGCTGCCCACCGCGGCGGGGGGACGGCTCGGGGAAGTCCGGTCGTGGGCGTCCGGTGGGCCCGAGGTCGTCGCTCATCTGTCTCCTTCACGCCGCGTTGGTCGCCTGCCCGGCGATCGTCGTGTCACTGTATCGCGATCCGTGGGTGGCTCTCGGCAGCCGGCACTCAGGGACCGGCACTCAGCAGCCGGCACCCCGTGACCGGCACTCAGCAATCAGCTCTCAGTAGCCAGCTCTGGGGTGCGACGTCGCGTAGACCTCGCGCAGCCGGTCGACCGTCACGAGCGTGTAGATCTGCGTGGTCGTCACCGACGCGTGCCCGAGCAGCTCCTGCACCACGCGCACGTCGGCGCCGCCGTCGAGCAGGTGGGTGGCGAAGGAGTGGCGCAGGGTGTGGGGCGAGACGTCGACCCCGACGCCGGCCGCGCGGGCGGCGCGCACCAAGACCGTCCAGGCGCTCTGCCGGCTCAGCCGTCCACCTCGCGCGTTGAGGAACAGGGCGGCGCCACCGGTGCCCGTCACCGACACGAGCCCCGGCCGCGCCACGGTCAGGTAGTCGGTGATCGCACCTCTGGCGAAGGAGCCGACGGGCACGAGCCGCTGCTTGCCGCCCTTGCCGCGCAGCAGGGCGGTGCCCTCCTCGAGGTCGACGTCGTCGACGTCGAGACCGACGGCCTCGGAGATGCGGGCCCCGGTCCCGTACAGGACCTCGAGCAGGGCTCGGTCGCGCTTGGCCAGGCTGGTGCCCGCCGCGCCGGAGGCCTCGAGAATCGCCTCGACGTCGGCCAGCGGGAGCGCCTTGGGAAGCCTGGAGGCCGGTCGCGGCGGCTTGACCGCGGCCGTGACGTCCTGCGCCACCAGCTGCTCACGCAGGCAGAACCTGTGGAACCCCCGGACGGCCACCACGGCGCGCGCCGCGCTGGAGGCACCCAGGGGCGGGTGCTCGTCGTTCCCGGTGCGCAGGGCCGCCAGGAAGGCCAGCACGTCGGTCTCGGTGACGTCGGCGACGTCGTGGACGTCGGCACCGTGGAGGTGCTCGCGGTACCGCCGCAGGTCGCGGCGGTAGCTGCCGAGGGTGTTCGTGGCCAGGCCCCGCTCGACGCCGAGGTGACCGAGGTAGTCGAGGACGGCCCGGTCGAGGTCGCCGGGGCCGGTCGCCGCCCCGTCGCTCATCGGGCCTCACTCATCGGGCGTCACTCAGCGGGCCTGGCGGTGGGCCAGCTCGGCGAGCACGCCGGCGCAGGTCATCGCGTCGCGGACGCGGCCGTCGAGCACCGCGGAGACCACCGTCTCGAACGGGACCCACCACTGCTGCATGTCGGCCTCCTCGGCCAGCCGCTCCGTGCGTTCGTCGGCGGGGACCGGACGCAGACCGGTCGCGCGGAACACCTCGAACGCCTCGCTGGAGTAGCCGGGGCTCGCCAGCAGCGTGAGCAGCGAGGCCCAGTGCTCGGCCGTCACGTCGGCCTCCTCGGCGAGCTCGCGCGCCGCCGCCTCCTGGGTCTGCTCCCCCGCCACGTCGAGCGTGCCGGCGGGCAGCTCGAGCACACGCTGCTGCACCGGGTGCCGGTACTGCTCCACGAGCAGCACGCGGTCGTCGTCGTCGATCGCCAGGACACCGACGGCACCGTGCGGGCGCACGACCACCCGGTGGTGCTCCTCGCCCCGCGGGTCCTGGATGACGTCGACGTCGACGCCCAGGTAGCCGCTCGCGAAGACCTCGCGCGACGACGTGACCGGCCAGGACGCGGCCCGGTCCGCGACGTCGGCCACGACCTCGCCGGGCAGCGTGGGGTGCGGGCTCACGACGTGGTCACCTCGTCAGTCCGTCGGGAGGTCCGGGTCGGCCGCGGCCACCTCACCGGCCGTGACGGGCACGTCGACGGGCAGCCGGGTCTCGCGCTGGCGCTGGAGGGCGGCCTTCACGAGACCGGCGAAGAGCGGGTGCGGGCGGGTGGGACGCGAGCGCAGCTCGGGGTGCGCCTGCGTGGCGACGTAGAACGGGTGCACGTCGGCCGGAAGCTCGACGAACTCCACGAGCGTGCCGTCGGGCGAGGTGCCGCTGAAGACCAGTCCGGACTGCTCGAGCTGCTCGCGGTAGCCGTTGTTGACCTCGTAGCGGTGCCGGTGGCGCTCCTCGACCTTGTCGGCGCCGTAGACGCCCGCCACGATGCTGCCGGGCGCCAGGGCCGCCTCGTACAGGCCGAGCCGCATGGTGCCGCCCAGGTCGCCGGCGCCCTCGACGAACGCGTGCTGCTCGGCCATGGTGGCGATCACCGGGTCGCTCGCGTCGGGGTCGAACTCGGTGGAGCTCGCCCCGGGGATGCCGGCCACGTTCCGGGCGTGCTCGATCACGATGCACTGCAGGCCCAGGCACAGGCCGAGGGTCGGGATGCCGCGGGTCCGGGCGAGGTGCAGCGCACCGATCTTGCCCTCGATGCCGCGAATGCCGAAGCCGCCGGGCACGCAGATGCCGTCGACGTCGCCGAGGTGCCGTGCCGCACCCGACTCGGTCGCGCACTCGTCGGAGGGCACCCAGCGCAGGTTCACCTTCGCGTCGTTGGCGAAGCCACCGGCCCGCAGCGCCTCCGCCACCGAGAGGTAGGCGTCGGGCAGGTCGACGTACTTGCCGACCAGCGCGATGGTCACCTCGTCGGCCGGCTGGTGGACCCGGCGCAGCAGTGCGTCCCACTCGGTCCAGTCGACGTCGCGGAACGGCAGGTCGAGACGGCGCACGACGTAGGCGTCGAGACCCTCGCGGTGCACCACCTTGGGGATGTCGTAGATCGACGGGGCGTCGCTCGCGGTGACGACGGCCTCGGTGTCGACGTCGCACATGAGCGAGATCTTGCGCTTGACCGACTCGGGGATCTCGCGGTCGGAGCGGCAGACGATGGCGTCGGGCTGGATGCCGATCGAGCGCAGCGCCGCGACCGAGTGCTGCGTGGGCTTGGTCTTCAGCTCACCGGACGGACCGATGAACGGCACCAGCGACACGTGCAGGAAGAACACGTGCCCGCGGCCGATCTCGTGACGCACCTGGCGGGCCGACTCCAGGAACGGCTGGCTCTCGATGTCGCCGACCGTGCCGCCGATCTCGTGGATCACGACGTCGACGTCGGGCCCGCCCATGGCGAGCATCCGGTCCTTGATCTCGTTCGTGATGTGCGGGATGACCTGCACGGTGTCGCCGAGGTAGTCGCCGCGGCGCTCCCGGGCGATGACCTCGGAGTACACCTGTCCGGTGGTCACGTTCGCGCGACCCACGAGGTCCTCGTCGAGGAAGCGTTCGTAGTGGCCGATGTCGAGGTCGGTCTCGGCCCCGTCGTCGGTGACGAACACCTCGCCGTGCTGGAACGGGTTCATCGTCCCGGGATCGACGTTGAGGTAGGGGTCGAGCTTCTGCATCGTGACCCGCAGACCGCGGGACTTCAGCAGTCGTCCGAGCGACGAGGCGGTGAGCCCCTTGCCGAGCGAGGAGGCGACCCCGCCGGTGACGAAGACGTGCTTGGTGACGGCGCTGCCCTGCAAGGTGACTCCCGTGGTCGTGGGCCTGGATGCGGCGCAGCGAGGGTGTCGGACGATCCGTGCGGGCCGGCCGGGGCCGTCACTGCTCCACGGGATTCCAGTGTAGCCGCTCCCGACCCCGCCCGTGACCAGCCCGGGCGCGACGCGCCGCGCGGGTCCGTGCTACTCGGGGACGGGTCCGTCGTTGCTGCGCGACGTGCCCCAGGAGCCCGTCTCGCCGTCGGCGGCCCGCGCCAGCGCGAGAGCCGTGACCGCGCGCCCGGCCGCGGAGTCGATCACGTCGATGGTGGAGACCTGCGAGGCCTCCCGCCGCACCACGTCGACGGCCCCACCCTCGCGGCTCGCCGACGACGGGCCCGCGACGAGGGCACCGGTGCCGGACCCGGCGATCGAGCGCACCAGGCCGGACAGGACCTCGGCGGCGTCGCCGACACGTGAGGGACCCGTGACCACCACGGCCAGGTCGGCGAAGGTGTCGGGAGCCTCCTCGGCGGTCGTGAGTCCACCTTCGTCGAAGGCGGACGCCACGGTGCGCGCCGTCTCGTCGAGCTCGCCGCCGGCATCGCCCAGCACCGAGCTGCCGAGCGCTGCGCCCACCCGCGTGTACCCCTCGCCGCTGGCGTCGGGGGCCGCCTCCTCGGCGACGCTCTCGGCGAACTGGCGGTTGCCCGGGTCGAGGAGCTTCGCGGTCAGGCCCACGGTCCCGGTCACCGTGGCACCGGCCCGCTCGAGGTCACGGCGCACACCGGCGACCTCGTCGTCCCGTGCGCCGGGCAGGGTCAGCACGACCACCGAACGGTCGTCCAGCGACCCGTCGATGAGGCCGGACGAGGTCCGGGCCGCGTAGCCGTCCTCGAAGGAGGCGAGTGCGGCGTCGCCGCCGGTGCTCGCGCTGCCGTCCTCGGGTGCCGAGAGCGACTCGTCGAGCACGCCCGCTCCGAGTGCGACACCGGCGGCCAGTGCGAGGAGCACGGCTGCGATGGAGACGAGGTGGTACCGGAAGGTGATCATCTACAGCAGTCCTTCGAGCCAGGTTCGGAGATCGCCCACGCTGTCGCCCAGCGCGTCGTACCAGTCGCGACCGGTCGGGGTGACGCCGATCGCCGCGACGACGGCCAGCACCCCCGCGACCAGGACGAGCAGCACGGGCCAGGCGGGCATGGTGCGTCGGGTGAAGTGGGCCACGGCACGTGCGTCGACGAGCGTGCTCGCCGCGCGCAGCCGGGTGACGAACGAGCTGGCGACCTCGGCGGTGCCCCGCTCGAGGAACTCCACCAGCCCGCGGGGTGCGCCGACCTCGACGATGACGGGCGCGTCGTTGGAGTCGGCCAGCAGGATCGCGAGGTCGCTCGGCGCCCCGGAGGCGGTGAACGTCGCGACGTCGACACCGGCCCGCTCGAACCGCTCGTGTCCCTCGCTGCGTCCCGAGGACGTCACGACCACGACGTCGGCCCCGCTGCGCAGGGCCCGGTCGGAGAGGTCGTCGAGGTGGCCGATGACGACGTCGGGGGTGATCTTGGCGTCGAGCAACGCGTCGGCACCGGCCGTCACACCGACGACGACGGCGCCGGAGTCCCTGATCCAGCGCCGGATCCGCTTGAGGTCGTCCTGCCATCCGTAGGTCCGTGAGACGACCACGACGGGTCGACCGCGCAGACGGGTCGCGAGTCGCGGGATGCGCGCGCCCTCGAGCAGCAGCTCGCGCTCGCGCTCGAGGTGGTCCGACGCGTTGGCGGTGAGGGACCCCAGGCGGGTGGCGAGGTCGCGCTCGGCGACGCCGAGCCGCTGGGAGCGGGTCGCGTCGTCGACCATGTGGCCCTGAGCGACGAGGACCTCGTCCTTGAAGACCTTGCCGTCCGCGATGCGCACCGTGTCGCCGCTGCGCAGTCGCGACCAGATGCCGGCGCCCACGTGGTCGATGAGGGTGACGCCTGCGTCGGCCAGGACCTGGGGCCCGAGGTTCGGGAAGCGGCCGGTGGAGGACTCCGCCGCGTTGAGGACCGCGCGGACGTTGCGGGCCACGAGCGCCTCGGCCTGGCCGCGGTCGAGGTCGGGCAGGTCGACGACGGCGATGTCGCCGTCGCGCAACGCCTTGGAGGAGGCGTCACCGGTGCGGGCGAAGCGCACGACGCCGACGATGTCGTCGGTCGTGTCGTCGGCTGCACCTTCGGAGGGGCGGGTTCGTCGAGACATCGTCGTCCATCGTGGCACGGGGATCCTCCCCGGCCGCGCAGCGCGGGCCCGGCGCGTCCCCGGCCCGCCACTGCGCCGGCTACTGCTGCTGCGCCAGGTCCAGCAGCTCGCGTGCGTGGGCCTGGGCGGCCTCGGAGTCGTCCTGGCCGGCCAGCATGCGGGCGAGCTCGTCGACGCGCGCCTGACCGTCCAGACGCACCACGCTGCTGGACGTGACGTTGCCGTCGTCGTCCTTGGTCACGTGGAAGTGGTGGTGGGCGAAGGCCGCCACCTGGGGCAGGTGGGTGACCGCGAGCACCTGGGGGCCGCGCGAGAGACGGGCCAGCCGGCGACCCACCTCGACCGCGGCGCGACCGCCGATGCCGGCGTCGACCTCGTCGAAGACGAGCGTGGGGACCGTGGTCCGGTCGGCGAGCACCACCTCGAGCGCCAGCATGAGTCGCGAGAGCTCACCGCCACTGGCCCCCTTGGCCAGCGGTCGCGGCGCGGCACCGTTGTTGGCGGCGAACAGCAGCTCGACCTCGTCGAGGCCGTGCGCGGACAGGACGGCGTCGTCGGCCACGCGCACCGCCACCTCGAGCCGCGCCGACGGCATGGCGAGCTGGGCGAGCTCCTCGCATACCAAGGCGCCCAGCCGCTCCCCCGCCTCGCGCCGGACCTCGCTCATCCGCCGCGCGAGGTCGTGGACCTGCGGGGTCAGCCGCGCGATCTCGTCCTCGAGCTCGGCGATGGCCTGGTCGTCGTGGTCCAGGTCCTCCACGCTCGTGGCGGCCTTCTGCTGCCATGCGAGCACGTCGGCGACGCCGGGTCCGTACTTGCGCTGCAACGAGACGATCGCCGCTCGGCGCTCCTGGACGGCCGCGAGCCGCGCCGGGTCGACCTCCACCCCGTCGGCGTACGCACTCAGGTCGGCGGACACCTCGTCGAGCAGGATCCCGACCTCGCGCAGCCGTGTCGTCAGCTCGTCGAGCGTCGGGTCGTGGCCGGCGACGTCCTGCAGGGCCGCGGTGGCCACGGCCACGACGTCGCGCGCGGCCGTCCCGTGGTCGCCCGCCAGACCTTCGTGCGCCGCGAGGGCGGCACGGGCGAGTGCCTCGGCGTGGGCGAGGCGCCCCTCCTCGGCCACGAGCTGGTCGTCCTCGCCCTCGAGCGGCTCGACCGCCTCGATCTCGGCGAGTCCGTGGCGCAGGAGGTCGAGCTCGCGGGCACGCTCCTGGGCGTGCTCCGTGAGCTCGCGCACCCGAGCGTGCGCCGCCTTCAGCCGAGCGTGCTGCGGGGTGTACTCCGCGAGCAGGTCCGCGAGCGGCTCACCGGCGAAGGCGTCCAGAGCCGCGCGCTGGGCCGGTCCGCGCAGCAGGCGGTGCTGGTCCGACTGCCCGTGCACCGCGACCAGCTCGTCGGTGACCTCTGCCAGCAGGGCGGCAGGCACGGTCGCTCCGCCGGCGAAGGCCCGCGACCGCCCCTGCGCCGACAGCACGCGACCCAGCACGAGCACGTCGTCGTCGACCGCTCCCCCGGCGTCGTCGACGATCCGACCCACCGTGGAGCCGGGCGCGACCTCCACGCTCGCCTCGACCCGCGCCTGACGCTCTCCGTGGCGCACGAGCCCGAGGTCGGCCCGACCACCGCGCAGCAGGCCGAGTGCCGTGACGACCATCGTCTTGCCGGCACCGGTCTCACCGGTGATGACGGTGAAGCCGGAGTCGAGCTCGAGCTCGGCGGACTCGATGACGCCGAGGGAGCTGAGCCGCAGGTGCTGCCACATCAGCGACCCCCGCCCCGTCGCTCGGCACCGCGCTGCTCGGCGGCGCCGCGCCAGCCCGCGACCGGGAGGTCGAACTTGCGCACCAGCCGGTCCGCGAACGGCGCCTCGTGCAGCCGGGCGAGCC
>NZ_JANLGG010000030.1:9512-37273 GCF_024655735.1 Aeromicrobium sp. 50.2.37 | reverse complement strand
CCCCCCCCCCCCCCCCCCCCCCCCCCCCCCCCCCCCCCCCCCCCCCCCCCCCCCCACGTCGGTGCTCAAGTCCGGTGCGTTCTGCGACGCACCCGCCGACCAACGCTTCCCCAACCGGATCTGCGCCAGCCACGACATCAAGGTGTTCCTCGCCGCCCGCGACCAGATCCCGGACTGCCAAGTAATGAGCCGCGCGTCGCCTACCGTGGACCAGTGACTCGAAGCGACGCGGACGATCCAAAACGTCCAGAGGCTGACGACGAGCAACCGAACCGGAAGTTCGACCGGCAGAACCTCCCGGCGGTCTTCACGGACGATGTGTTTCTCGGCATGACCGTCCGCGACATCGGCTGGGTCAGAGAGCAACTACGTAACGACCCGGAGCGCTTCGAGCAATTCGATAGGGCATACCGGGAGTTCTCAGAGCGCACCGCGGCGCGGATCTCCAAGACGATGCGAACCACGCAGGTGGCCGACGAAAGCACTCGACGGGCCGCCGAACGCATCACAAAGGATCTGGCCGGTCGGTGGCAGATCCTCGACTCAGAAACGCTGCGACGCCTCCAGGCCATATCTGAACAAGCTCTCGAGGGCCAGCTCCAAGAACGGAGCGAGCTCAGAGCCCGGTTTGGCACTATCTCAGCGGCCACCCGTCGTGCGCTCGAAGCATCACAGACCGGCGGGCCATCGGGGCCGCCTCCTCCCTCGAAGCCCCCGACGCCACCCGGTGGCGGATCGGGTGCAGAAGATGACGATGCCCCAGATCCGACCTTTGCTGATGCAGTCCAAGCCGTAGAGACCGCCTTCGGACCTATGGCGGAACTTATGGCCGACATGGTGGATCTTGGCGAGGGTCAGCTCGCCATCCTCACGGCACAATCCGAAGCAAACCGCATCGAGTCCGAGTTCGGCCTCTTCATCTCATGTGTCTTCGTTGCCACCCTCGTGGTGACCATTCACGACAAACGCACGGCCGGTGAGCAGTGGCTGCTCGCCGCCGCGGCTGCACTCGCGACGGTCGGTCTTTGGTGGATGTACCGCTGCATTCGGAAGCATCGCAGATCCTAGATAACCATCCTGACGACGCCGCTCTCGCGACTACCATCGCGGGCATGAAACGTCTGCTCGGCATGGTCCTCGCCGCGCTGCTTCTCGCGGCCTGCAGCACACCGGTCGAGACATCGGACGTCGAGTCGAAGATTGAGACGAGCCTTGCAGAGAAGGGCTTCACCGCGACGGTGGACTGTCCCGAGGGCATGAAGTCCAGGCAGGGCACGACCAGCGACTGCATCGCAACCTTCGACGACGACACCATAGGTCGAGTTGAAGTGCGCTGGCAAAACGACGAGGGCGACCTCGTCTGGCAGGTACAACCAGTGCAGTAGCGCACGGTGCGGGGGAGGCCATGCCCACCTCCGGCACCAGGCAGGACCGCGGCTACGGACCCGAGCACGAGGCTGAGCGCGCACGCTGGGCGCCTGTCGTGGCCCGCGGTGAGGCCACCTGCCATGCCTCGCGCTGCGTGATGGCGGAACGTTACGCCAGACGGACGCGGCGACGCTTACGGCGCGCGACATCCTCGCGCTTGATTGCCTTGCGGTTCTCGTCACGCACCGCGGCGAAGTACTTCTCAGGATCGGCGAGCATTTCGTCAACTCGGTGCTCCCGCAGCTTCCCTCGGATCGCCATCGTTCGCCCTCCTCGGCACTTGCTTTCATCGTCCACTCTCTCACCCGCGCAGCGTGTAAGCCACGCCCAACAGGCGACCAACCAGCGTCAGCATCGCCACATCGTCTTCGTCGATGTCAGCTGAGTCTGTGGAGTCGACCGACAACATCCCTGCCGGTTGTCCATGTATCGCACATGACACCGACAAAAACGCCACGTACTTGGCGGCCTTGCCGGTCGACCAGCCAGTCGGCGGCGTCGCTCCCACGTCGGGATTGAACAGGTACTCGCGCTCTCTGACCATGTGAAGAGCGTCGTCACCGATAGCGGAGCCCGCGAGGAAGTTGTACGTGCTCTTCTCTCGCCCCACCGTCTTCACGGCATACAGCCCCTCACCGTCATGCCCTTCCTCGCGGTATTCGTAGAAGGTCGCACGCATCCGCCCTTCGCCCGGGCCAGTCAGCTCGATCGCGGCGCCAAGAAGCATCGCGACCACTCCCTGGTAGTCGGCGTCGCGCTGCCGACCCTTCCGCGACTTCGCCATGTTCCCGAGCTCATCGACGCAGGCATCCAGCGCCGCCCCGAAATCCGTGCGCATCTTGGCGCGGAACTCGCGGAGGGTACCTGCTTGTCCGCGGTCCCGAAGCACCTGAATGCCTACTAGCACGATTGCGTTGAACGTTGCCCCGGCGAATAGTGCGTAGTCCCAACCTGACCAGTTGCCGGCTTCGAATTCGCGCGCGGCGAACATGCTCGAGACAACGCCACCCGCGACGAGCGCCAGGACGAGCGGCCAGTAGACCAGCCCTCTGATCTGTGCGACCCGGGACGCGAGCCAATAGCTGGCGCGCGTCACCTTCCCAGCAGCCATCGGAGCATCATGTCAGGCTCCACGGGTCGCGACCCGCGCGCGGCCTGCACGTGGTGCATCCGCACCGCCACCGCAACCGGACGCCCCAATTGATGTTGCTAGCGTTGCTGCCAGCCTTGCCAAGTCCAGGTACCGCACGCGGTACCAGAACTTGTCACTTCACCCACTCGGCGATGTCGCCCTCAAGGTGTCCCCGGAATGCCTCCGTGTCCACGATCGGAACGAACCCCACGACGCGGCCAGAGCGTAGGTGCCCGGCACGTGCCTCGTCCGCGCCGGAGTCCCGGTGCAGGTTAACGACCTGAGCGCCCTCTAGGGCAGGTGAGTAGGTCGGCGACAACACGAACATCAGCGGGCCATCTTCACGCAAGAGCGCCGCGTTGGATCGAGAGAACAGCACTGCGCGAGCGTCATCCCAGGTGTCGAACGGTTGGTCAAGGATGGGCGTCTCGTCGCTCATTTGGCCCGAATAATAGGCGCCATCCCACGCCAGCACCACGCCATGTGTGTCGCAGACGACTATCGCGTAGCCATCGTCGGTCAGTCGGAGGATGCCGATGCTGTGCTCGAAAGCGACCTCGGTTCCCAGGCGGTCAGACAGATCCCTCATCTCGCGCAGGCTGATTCTCATGCGCAGACGGTACGCCGATGCGGGTGCACGCTCCGCAGCTCCCTTGGAGCGGACGCGACTGTCCATGTGTGAACGTTTGTGGGAACCCGGCTCCACATCGGCCGAAATGAAGAAACCCGGTGATGCCAGTCAATGCCTGGAATCACCGGGATTCTTGGGTGGTACACCCCCTCGGACTCGAACCGAGAACCCATTGATTAAGAGTCAATTGCTCTGCCAATTGAGCTAGAGGTGCGCGCGAGGAAGTACATTACCAGCCGCCTGCGGCGCGACGAAATCAGGGGCGACGGCCCAGCATCTCGAGCAGCGCATGGGCGGCGTTGTGGCCTCCGATGCCGCTGACCGCACCACCTCGTCGGGCGCCGCTGCCGCACAGCAGCACCCGGTCGTGCGCCGTCGCCACGCCCCACCGCTGCGCCGGGGAGTCCGCCGGCTCGTCGTCCTCGAGCCACGGCCAGGCGAGGTCGCCGTGGAAGATGTGCCCGCCCGGCATCGCGAGCGCGGCTTCGACGTCGGCCGGGGTCTTCACCTCGACGCCGAGGACCAGCGGCTCCAGCGGCTCGGCCAGGTGGGCGTCGATCGCGGTCAGGAACCGGCGGTACTCGCGCTCGGCCGCGCCGTCGTCGAGCAGGTTCTCGTAGGGCGTGTGCAGCCCGAAGTAGGTGAGCGTCTGGGCCTCGGACGCGGCGAGCTCGGGACCGAGGATCGAACGGTCGGTGAGCGTGTGGCAGTAGAGCTCGCCGGACGCGAACGGCTGCTCGCCGTGCGCCGCAGCGGTGTGCAGCGCCTCCACCTGGCTCATCGCCTCGTCGACGTGGAACGTCCCTGCGAAGGCGACTGCGGGGTCGTCGCCGGAGCGCAGGCGGGGGAGCCGGGACACGAGCAGGTTGATCTTGAGCTGGGACCCGCTCGGTCGGGTCACGCCGGCCTGGTCGCCGGGCCACATCGCTGCGTCCAACGCGTAGGGGGCGATGCCGCTGACCGCGTAGGCCGCATCGACCTGCAGGTGACCGTCGCCCTCGAGGGCGTCGACGACGACACCGGCCTCCTCGCCGGGATCGCCGCAGTCACACGCTTCGCGCTCCTCGATCTGCTCGACCCCGGTCACCTCGACGCCCGTGAGGATCCGTACCCCGGCCTCGCGGGCCACCCGCTCGAGCTCTCCCGTCACGGCACCCATGCCGCCGACGGGGACGCGCCACTCGCCCGTCCCGTTGCCCACCAGGTGATAGAGGAAGCAGCGGTTCTGCGCGAGCGACGGGTCGTGCAGCGACGCGAACGTACCGATGAGCCCGTCGGTGCCGACGACGCCGCGCACGAGGTCGTCGTCGAAGCGCCGCTCGAGTGCGACCCCGAGCGGCCGCTCGACGACGTCGGTCCAGACCTGCTGGTCGACGACCGGACCGAGGTCGGCGCGCCGGGGGAGGGGCCGCAGGAAGGTCGGGGCCACGGCGTCGGCCAGCATCGCCACCTCGCCGTAGAACACCTTCCACGCCTCGAAGGCGTCGTCGGAGCCGGTCAGCCCGCGGAACGAGGCGCGCGTGGCGTCGCCCTCGCCGGTCTCGACCAGCAGGCCATGGGCCTCGCCGTCGCGCTCGTACGGCGTGTACGAGGCGGTGTCGCGCGAGCGCAGCTCCAGCCGCAGGCCCAGGTCGTCGACGAGCGCCTGCGGCATGAGGCTGACGAGGTAGGAGTACCGCGACAGGCGGGCGTCGTGCTCGGGGAACGTCTGCGCGCTGACCGCCGCGCCGCCCACGTGGTCGAGCCGCTCGAGCAGCACCACGTCGAGTCCGGCACGGGCCAGGTACGTTGCCGCGACGAGGGCGTTGTGCCCGCCGCCGACGATCGCGACCTCAGCGGTGACCTGGCGCTGGGCCTTCCCGTCGCCAGTCGTCGCGTACCAACCGCTGCCTGGTCGGCCGAACCATCTGCTCACCATGCACCAAGCCTGCCAGTCCGGTGGACCCCTGGGCAGGTCAGCGGTGCGGGAAGCCCTTGCCCTGGTCGATCTGCCGTCGCACCTCGCGCAGGGCCCGTGCGACCTCGGGGTCGGTCTCCTCGTGCCGCCGCGACCGTCCGAGCAGGTCGGTCTGGTGCTGCAGCACGATCCAGACGACCACGAGCGCCGCCACGACCACGCCGGTCAGGATCCACCACCACATGCTGCGACCGTCCGGGAGTGCCGCCCGGAGTGGAACCGTTGCGCGGGCCGACCGGACTGGCGGGCAACGCACCGGGTTCCTAGGGTGTCCGGATGACCTCGGGGGAGAACACCGAACAGCCCACTCCTGGCCAGCCGACTCCTGACCAGCCCGCCTCGGACGGGTCCGGCAGGACCGGGCTCGAGCCGGCGGCGCGCTGGAAGCTGATCGGGCCGGGCCTCGTCGTGGCCGGCACCGGCGTGGGCGCGGGCGACCTCGTGGCCACGCTCTCGGCCGGGGCGAAGTTCGGCTACGCGCTTCTGTGGGCCGTCGTGCTCGGCACGGTCTTCAAGATCGCGCTCGTGGAGGGGGCCGGCCGCTACGTGCTGGCCTCGGGCCGCACGATCTTCCAGGGCTGGCGCTCGCTCGGCCGCTGGACGGGCTGGTACTTCGGGCCGTACATCGTCATCTGGGGCCTCGTGTACGGCGCGACCGCCATGTCGTCGTCGGCGCTGCCTCTCGTGGCGCTGTTCCCGAACGGGCCGGACCTCAAGGTCTGGGCGATCGGCATGGGTCTCGTCGGCTTCGCGATCGTGTGGCTCGGTCGCTACGGCTTCGTCGAGAAGATCGTCGCGCTGTTCGTCGGCATCATGTTCCTGACCGTGGTCGGCGCAGCGATCCTGGCCACGCCGAACCTGCCCGACATGCTCCCCGGCCTGGTCCCCACGATCCCCGACGGCGCCCTCGTGAACACCCTGGCCGTCGCCGGCGGCGTCGGCGGCACGATCACGCTCGCCGCCTACGGCTACTGGCTGCGCGAGAAGGGCTGGGCGTCGCCCGGCTGGATGCGCGTCATGCGGCTCGACAACGGCGTGGCCTACGCCGTGACCGGAGTGTTCGTCGTGGCCATGCTCATCGTGGGTGCCGAGCTGCTCTACAGCGCCAACATCGCCCTCGCCACGGGCGACAAGGCCCTGGTGGACCTCTCCGACGTGCTCGACGAGCGGTACGGGGAGGTGTTCGGCAAGGTCTTCCTGCTCGGCTTCTGGGCGTCGTCGTTCTCTTCGCTCATCGGGGTGTGGAACGGCGTGAGCCTCATGTTCGCCGACTACCTCGGCACGTCGCGTGGGCTCGCCAAGGACGACCCGCGGATGCTCTCGGGCGGCTCGTACTACAAGGCCTACGTCCTGTGGCTCACGTTCCCGCCCATGGCGCTGCTGTTCCTCAACGAGCCGGTCGGGATCATCCTGGCGTACGGCGTGCTGGGCGCGATCTTCATGCCGTTCCTCGCCATCACGCTGCTCGGGCTGCTGAACTCCGACCGCACGCCCCGGGAGTGGCGCAACGGCGTCACCACCAACGTGGCGCTGGGCGCCTGCGCCCTGCTGTTCCTGGCCGTGGGCGCGAACGAGCTCTACAAGGCCGTCACCGGGGTGTTCTGAGCGGTCGACACCGACCGTGGCAGCGCGTCAGCCCTGGCAGAACAGCTGGCCGTACGGCCCGGTCGTCGTCCGCTGCTCGGTGACCTTGCCGTCGACGGTGATGGTGCAGGTCATGCTCACGCTGGCCGGCCCCGCCTGCAGGAACATCTGGGCGTAGTCCGGGCGGCCGTAGACGCGGGTGCTGAGCGACCACGACCGGCCGACCCCCCGCACGACACCGCTCGGGCGGTCCCGGCTGGTGGGGATGTTGTAGCCGACCACGCCGATCGGGTCGGAGGACCGGACGCTCAGGGTGATGCGATGGGCGCGGACGTTCAGGACGCCGCCCGACCCGGACAGACCGGCCGGTTCGTGGCCGCGGACGACCGACGGTCGCACGAGGCCGGAGGTGGCGTCGGCGGCCTCCGCCGCGATGGTCATGGACGGCGACGACGTGGGCCTGGGCACCGACGTGGTGCCCCCGTCTGGTCCTGCGGCCCCCGGACCTCCGGCAGGCCCGTCGCCGGAGCCTCCCGGCAGCGGGACGACCAGGGCCACCAGCACGAGCAGCGCGGCGGCGACGGCCGCGGCGGCCACGGGGTGGCGTCGAACGAGGTCCATGGTCAGGACAACGACGACGCGGCGCCGGGGTTAGGCGAGGCCGGCCGCCGCTCGGGACGCGCGCCTCAGGCGTCCCTGATTGACTGGAGCCATGCGCCCCGTACCCCTGTCGCCCCACACCCGTCAGACCGCGCTCGACGCGATGGAACAGCAACCGCTCGACGTCCTGGTGATCGGCGGTGGCGTGGTGGGTGCCGGGTCGGCGCTCGACGCGGCGACCCGGGGCCTCTCGGTCGGTCTCGTGGAGGCGCGCGACTTCGCGTCGGGCACGTCGAGCCGCTCCAGCAAGCTCATGCACGGCGGGCTGCGCTACCTCGAGATGCTCGACTTCCGGCTCGTCGCCGAGGCCCTCAAGGAGCGCGGACTCAACCTGCAGAAGCTGGCACCGCACCTGGTCCGCGAGGTGGCGTTCCTCTACCCGCTGCAGCACCGCGGGTGGGAGCGCTTCTACGCCGGCTCGGGCGTGGCGTTGTACGACGCCATGAGCAAGGCGTCCGGCTACGGCAAGGGTGTGCCGCTGCACCGCCACCACACCCGCCGCGGCGCGCGCAAGATCTTCCCCGGCCTGCGCAAGGACGCGCTCGTGGGCGCCCTGCGGTACTACGACGCCCAGGTCGACGACGCCCGGCACACCATGTTCCTGGCCCGCACCGCCGCGGCCTACGGCGCGCACGTGGCCAGCCGCACGCGTGTGGTCGACCTGATCCGCGAGGGCGGGCGCGTCACCGGCGCCCGGCTGAAGGACCTGGAGTCCGGCCGTGAGCTCGACGTCCGCGCCGCCGTGGTGATCAACGCCACCGGTGTCTGGACCGACGAGACGCAGGGCATGGCGGCCGAGCGCGGACAGTTCCACGTGCGGGCGTCCAAGGGGATCCACCTCGTGGTGCCGCGCGACCGCATCCGCGGCGAGGGCGGCCTGATCCTGCGCACCGAGAAGTCGGTGCTCTTCGTCATCCCGTGGGGACGGCACTGGGTGATCGGCACCACCGACACCGACTGGGACCTCTCGAAGGACCACCCTGCGGCCAGCCGCAGCGACATCGACTACCTGCTCGAGCACGTCAACACCGTGCTCGTGGAGCCGCTCACGCACGCCGACGTCGAGGGCGTCTACGCCGGGCTGCGGCCGCTGCTGGCCGGGGAGTCCGACGCCACCAGCAAGCTGTCGCGCGAGCACGCGGTCTCCACCAGCACCAAGGGGCTCGTGGTCATCGCCGGCGGCAAGTACACGACCTACCGGATCATGGCCAAGGACGCCGTCGACGCCGCGGTGGACGGCATGACGCACCAGCTCGACCGCAACGTGCCCAGCTCCTGCACGGAGGACGTGCCGCTGCTCGGCGCCGACGGCTACGAGGCCCTGTGGAACCAGCGGCACCGGCTCGCCGAGGACAGCGGCCTGAACGTCGGCCGCATCGAGCACCTGCTGCACCGGTACGGATCGCTGGTGGTCGAGGTCCTCGACCTCGTGGCCACCGATCCGTCGCTCGGCGAGCCGCTGACCGGCGCCGACGACTACCTGCGCGCCGAGGTCGTCTACGGCACCACCCACGAGGGCTCGCGCCACCTCGACGACATCATCGCCCGCCGTACTCGCATCTCCATCGAGACCTTCGACCGTGGCACCGAGGTCGCCCGCGAGGTGGCGTCGCTCATGGGCGACGCGCTCGGCTGGACCGACGATCAGCGCGAGCTCGAGGTCGAGCACTACCTAAAGCGGGTCGCCGCCGAGCGGGAGTCCCAGACGATGCCCGACGACGAGACCGCGGACGCCGCGCGCATGGGTGCGGCCGACGTCGTCCCGGTCGCCACGGCCGACGGCGGGGGAGCGGGCCCAGGAGCGGACACGGCGTCGTGATGCACGATCCGCCGCCGGGGGCTCTCGACGGCCTGGATCTCGCCGACGACCCCGACGCGGGTCCGTCTCCCCTCCTGCGCACGCTCGTCCCCGTGGTGGCGACGCTGGTCCTGGTCGCGCTCGCGGTCGGCGGGTTCGCGCTGGTCTCGCACCTCACGAAGGACGTGCGCACCGAGACCGGCAGCATCGACCTCGGCGACGCACGCCAGCTCGCTCTCCAGGTGCCCTCGGCCGACGTGCGGGTCGTGCAGGGCGACGTGGCGTCGCCGACGTACTCGGCCCGGGTCACGAGCGGCCTGCTCGACACCGACTTCGCCCTGGGACGCCGCGGGAGCGTGGTCCAGGTCGTGGCCGACTGCCGGGCGTGGCTGAGCCCGGGCTGCGGTGTCGACGTGACGATCACGGTGCCGGAGGGTCTGCAGGTCGACGTCGTCGGCGGGAGCGGCGACGTCGAGGTGGCCGGTCTCACCGCCGGCGTCGTCACGATCCGCGCGAGCGAGGGCGACGTCGACCTCGACGGCCTGGGTGTCCAGGACCTGACCGTGACCACCGGGTCGGGTGACGTCGAGGCCACGTTCGCCGATCAGCCGTTCGCGGTGAAGGTGACCACGGGCAGCGGCGACGTCGACCTCGGCCTGCCCGACGGGGACCGGCCCTACGAGGTGGAGGCGACGTCGAGCAGTGGAGACGTCGAGGGGGTCGGCGCCGGAGCGGGAACCGACGGCTCCCCGGCCGGGGACGGGGACGTGCAGGAGGGCGCGCGCCTCGTGCTCGTGCGCAGCGACTCCGGCGACGTGGAGATCGACCGCGGGCCCTGACGGGGCCCCGAACATGACGACGCCCCCACCGCGAGCGGTGGGGGCGTCGTGCGTCTCGTCGTGGTGACGAGAAGGAATCAGACGGGGCGGATGTTGGCCGCCTGCAGGCCCTTCTGGCCCTGCTCGACGTCGAACTCGACCTTCTGGTTCTCCTCGAGCGAACGGTAGCCGTTCGCCTGGATGGCGCTGAAGTGAGCGAAGACGTCCTCGCCGCCCTCGTCGGGAGCGATGAAGCCGAAGCCCTTGTCAGCGTTGAACCACTTGACGGTTCCAGTAGCCATGATGTTTCTCCTTGCGGTGGTGCGCATACGCGTGTCGTATGCGACGGGGGTGTCGCGACGCGCATCAACCGGGAGAAGCGGAGCATCCGGGGGAACCCGGGTGCTCGATCTTTCTGGCACAACCAACGTCTACAACTGCTGACAAGCCTACACGGTGCCAGAGCCGATGACGAAGCCCCCGGACCGGGCGGGTCCGGGGGCTTCGTTCGACGGGGTGGACGACGGGACTTGAACCCGCGGCCACCGGCACCACAAGCCGGTGCTCTACCAACTGAGCTACGCCCACCATGCGCGGCGGAACCCCGCCACGGCGTGGACGATCATAGCCCACGGTCGTGGGGGTCCTGGACGGTGGCCCGTCAGGAGCCGGACGGGCCCAACGTCGGCTTCTCGGTGATCTGCGTGGCGACGGTGCGAGCGGTGTCGGAGTCGGGCCCGGGGTCGGGCACGAAGACGGTGCGTCGGTAGTAGCGCAGCTCGTCGATGCTGTCGGCGATGTCCTCCAGAGCGCGGTGGTGGCCGGCCTTCGGGGGAGCGGCGAAGTAGGCCCGGGGGAACCACTGGCGAGCCAGCTCCTTGATGGAGGAGACGTCGACGACCCGGTAGTGCAGGAATCCCTCGAGCTCGGTCATGTCGCGGGCGAGGAAGGCGCGGTCGGTGCCGATGGTGTTGCCGGCGAGGGGTGCCTTGCGGGGCTCCTTCACGAACTGGCGCACGTAGTCGAGCACCTGCTCCTCGGCGTCGCGCAGCGTCGTCCCGGCGTCGAGCTCGGTGATGAGTCCCGACGCGGTGTGCATGCGGGTGACGACCTCGTTCATCTGCTCGAGCGCCTTCGCCGGCGGCTTGATCACTAGGTCCACGCCGTCGCCGAGCACGTTCAGCTCGTAGTCGGTGACCAGGGCCGCGACCTCGACGAGGGCGTCGTCCTCCAAGGAGAGTCCGGTCATCTCGCAGTCGATCCACACCAGCTTGTCGTTCACGCCTGGCACCTTAGGCCATGGTGCGGGGCCGACGAGGCCGCCGGGCACGAGACCACGGCGGGTAGCCTTCCGGGGAACCGAGGGGACTCGACGATCGTTGTGCCCCACGACAGGCGGACCGACCGTGCTTCCGCCGTGCCCCACGACGCCGCACAGGAGCCAGACCACGTGAGCAACGACCGCAAGCAGCGAGCCGAGCAGATGCGCAAGGAGCGCGAGAAGGCCGAGAAGCGCCAGCGCAACGTCATCACGGTGGCCATCGTGGTCGTCGTGATCGCGCTGGTCGCCGTCGGTGGCTACGCCATCAAGACGACGTCGGACCAGAACGCCAAGAACACCGAGCTGGTCGCGCCCAAGAACGCCACCGAGGACTACGGCATCGTCTACGACACCGCCGCGGCAGGTGGCGAGGCGACCGCCGACGCCGAGCCGGTCGAGGTCGAGCTGTACGAGGACTTCCAGTGCCCCGCCTGCCGTTCCTTCGAGCAGGCGTCCGGCGCCTTCCTCAAGCAGCAGGTGGCGTCCGGTGCCATCACGATCGTCTACCGCCCCTTCTCGTTCCTCGACGGCCAGAGCCTGAACGAGTACTCCTCGCGCTCGACCAACGCGGCGATCTGTGCCCTCGACTCCGGAGGCGTCGAGGACTACGTGGCCGTGCACGACTACCTCTACGCCAACCAGCCCGACGAGGGCACCGCCGGCCCCGAGAACTCGGCCCTGGTCGAGGCGCTCGACGGCCTCGGCATCACGGGTGTCGAGCAGTGCGTGAAGACGGAGAAGTTCGTCCCGTGGATCGAGAAGGCCAAGGAGACGGCGCAGGACGGCGACCGTGAGGTCAGCGGCACCCCGACCGTCTACGTCGGTGGCAAGAAGGTCGACGACGTCAGCCCGGCGGGTCTGCAGCAGGCCATCACCTCCGCTGCCTGACTCGGCTCGTCCCGAAGGGCCCCGCACCTCGTGCGGGGCCCTTCGTGCGTCACGCGACGGCGATCCCGGCCGCCGCGGCCAGGACGCACGCGCACGCCGTGCCCGCGGCGTGCGCGACGGCGGTACCTCCGCGGCCGCGCAGCGTGAGCCGCGCGGAGTCCAGGCTGGCCGTGCTGAACGTGGTGTAGCCGCCCAGGAAGCCCGTGGCGACCACCGTCTCGGTGAGGCCCGACGTCGAGCCGGCCACGACGCCGATGGCGAACGAGCCGGTCAGGTTGACCACCACGACGCCCCAGGGGAGCCGTGAGCCGAGACGCCCGGTGACGACGGCGTCGACGACGAACCTCACGGCGGAGCCGAGACCGCCGGCCAGCGCGATGAGGAGGGTGGTCATCGGCGCCATCCCCGTCCGGGCGATCCCCGTCCGGCCCGTCTGCGCCACGTCCGCCCGGTCGCCACGCCCAGGACGGAGGCAGCGAAGCCGCCTGCCACCGTCGCGAGGGCGTAGGAGAGGGCGAGTGCCGGCTCACCGGCCGCGACCAGACGCTCGGTCTCCAGGGCGAAGGCGCTGTAGGTGGTGAAGCCACCGAGGAAGCCGGTCCCGAGGAGCAGACGCAGGTCCCGCCGGCGGCCGTGGTCGGCTCCGGGGCGGGTGAGCAGCTCGAGCAGGAGGCCGAGGGTGAACGCACCGACCACGTTCGCAGCGAGCGTGCCGAGCGGAAGCCGGTCGACGGAGCCGAGCGCGACCTGGACGCCGTGGCGTGCGGCCGACCCGGCCGCGCCGCCCAGCGCCACCAGTGCGACGAGCGACGGTCGCAGGTGCGCCGGCCGCGGTGCGGCCCCCGCGGTCCGCGGATCGTCGACGTCGAGATCGGGGTCGTCGGGGATCTCGGGGACTCCGGACATGCCTCTCCTGTCGTCGGACAGGAAACCATCAGCCACGGTCGGCGGTTCGGAGCACGAGGCTCCCGGCGGGATCCATCGCCGCAGCGAAGTCTAGCCACCACCGGCCGCCGAGGGCAGGTACCAGCGGCTGTGCTCCTGGGGTAGAACGGGAGCATGGACGTCAGTCGGCTGGTGCTCGGCACCATGTACTTCGGCACCCGGACCGACGAGCGGACCTCTCGGGCGCTCCTCGACCGCTTCGTCGACGCCGGGGGGACCGCCCTCGACACCGCGAACTGCTACTCGTTCTGGTCCGACCGGTCGGGTCACGGCGGGCAGAGCGAGGAGACGCTCGGTCGGTGGCTCGCGGCCGACCCCTCCCGGCGCGACCGGGTGGAGCTGGCCACGAAGGTGGGGATGGAGCCGCTGGACCACCCGCGCGTCGACGGCGCCACGGTCGAGGGGATGTCGGCCGACGTCGTCCGGGCCGGTTGTGAGGCGAGCCTGCGTCGGCTCGGGGTCGACGTGATCGACCTGTACTGGGCCCACGGCGAGGACCGGCGCACCCCGCTGGAGGAGACGGTCGAGGCGTTCGGGGCCCTCGTGCAGGCCGGATCGGTCCGGCGGCTCGGGGTCTCCAACCACCCGACGTGGCGGGTGGAGCGTGGGCGCGCGATCGCGCTGGACCGTGGGCTCGAGCCCTGGACGGCGCTCCAGCTGACCACCTCGTACCTGCACCCCCGGCCCGGCGCCGCAGTGGAGGGCAAGGACCACCGCTTCGGCTTCGTGACCGACGAGACGATCGACTACGTCTCCGAGCACCCCGACATGGAGCTGTGGGCGTACTCACCGCTCGTGCAGGGCGCCTACGACCGGGCCGACCGTCCGTTCCCCGAGCCGTACGAGCACCCGGGGTCCACCCGGCGGCTGGCGGCGCTCGACGAGGTCGCAGCCGACCACGACGTGCCTCGCTCGGTCGTCGTGCTCGCCTGGTTGATGGCCTCACGACCCGAGGTACGACCCATCGTCGGCGTGAGCGGAGTCGAGCAGCTCGACTCCGCCCTCCGCGTCGCCGACGTGGACCTGACGCCCGACGAGCTCGCCGCCCTCGACGCACCGGCCTGAGCCCATCGGTGCCTGAACAACGCCAGCAGACCGTCTGAGGGTGGGGATCCACCGGTAGGGCTGAGCGCCCCCGGCAGGAATCGAACCTGCGACCCAGAGATTAGAAGGCTCTTGCTCTATCCAACTGAGCTACGGGGGCTTGGCCCCAGCCTAATCGTGGGGAGGGCCTGCGTGGCAGAGGGCGGGGGAGGACCGGTTCGCCTAGGCTCCTGCGGGTGAGCCAGCCCTACGCCGACGACGTCGCCGTGCCGCAGGAGGCGGGCCGCGGGGAGATCCCGCGCCGTCTGCCCCGCTACCGCGAGACACCGCGCCAGCGCGGTCGCACCCTCCTCATGGTGCTCGTCGGCATCGGCGTCGTGATCGGGCTGGTCGCGGTCGGCATCTTCGCCGCCAGCGCGGGCGACGCCGAGGGCGCGCGCCTGGCCGTCCTGTACGCCTTCATCCCGCTGCCCGTGCTGTGGCTCGTGTACTGGTGGCTGGACCGCTACGAGCCGGAGCCCCGTCGCTACAAGGTGGCCGCCTTCGTGTGGGGTGGCGTCGGCGCCGTCGCGATCGCGCTCGTCGTCCAGCTCGTCGTCGCGGAGGTGGCCGACCTCACCGACCAACAGCTGGCCTCGTTCGTCGCGCCCCTGTCCGAGGAGCCGGCCAAGGGCCTCTTCCTGCTGTTCACCTTCCTGCGCTGGCGCCGCATCATCGACGGCTTCCTCGACGGGCTCGTCGTCGCCGGGCTCGTCGGCCTCGGCTTCGCCTTCGTGGAGAACATCGGCTACTACGCCGCCAGCTACCTCGGTTCGCCCGAGATCCCCGTCGCCGGTGCCGAAGGTGCTGCGGGCACGTTCTTCGTGCGCGGCGTCGTCAGTCCGTTCGCGCACCCGTTGTTCACCTCCGCCTTCGGCATCGCCCTCGGCCTGGCGGTCCTGGTCCGCTCGAAGGTCCTCAAGGTGGTGATCGGCGTGGTCGGCATGGCCGTCAGCGTCGCCCTGCACGGCCTCTGGAACGCCTCGCTCTCCTACGGCGGCGGAGCCGGGTTCGTCCTGGTGTACCTGGCCCTCGGCCTCGTGCTGCTGGTCGTCGGCGTGATCGCCGTCGTCACGCGCGTCCGACAGGTGCGCACGCTCGAGCGGTCGCTGTCCTACGTGGCCGAGCGTGGCTGGATCCACCCGGCGGAGATCCCCTACCTCTCGCGGTTCTCATACCGCAAGAAGGCCCGGAAGCACGCCCGTTCCAGCCACGGCCGCGTGGCGGGGAAGGTCGTGCGGCGCTACCAGCGCCTGGCCACCGAGATGGCCTTCCTGCACGACGCGATCATGAGCGGCCACGCCAAGCCGCACGGGGTCGAGCGGACGTACGCGCTGCTCGACGCCATGTACGCGTTGCGACCCGCGCTCAGGCTCCCACCGCCGCTGCCGGTGGCCCGCCGCGCCGTCCCGCGCGCGTGAGGGCGTGGGAGCGGCGCGCGAGCCGTGTCCGGTCCACTAACCTGGTCCCCAGCCCTGGGGCGGGAGAGAACCCAGGTCGTCGACGTCAGGACGGGAGGACCGCCGGTGCCCAGCGAACATGCTTCGGCTGAGCTGCTGGGAGCGCTGAGCAGGTTGCTCACCGACGTGACCACCGCCCCCCTCGGACTCGAGGTGCCCGGCGTCTCCGACGTGCGCGCGGCCCGGGCCGAGATCGTCGACCAGCTGTCCGACTACGTCATCCCGCGGCTAGTGCAGCTCGAAGCCCCGCTGCTCGCGGTCGTGGGCGGCTCCACCGGTGCCGGCAAGTCGACGCTCGTCAACTCGCTCGTCGGCGAGCCCGTCACCGAGTCCGGCGTGCTGCGTCCGACCACCCGCTCGCCGGTGCTGGTGCACCACCCCGCCGACGCCGAGTGGTTCCAGCCCGACCGCATCCTGCCCGAGCTGCCTCGCACGCAGGCCGTGACGAACGACGTCCACGCGCTGCGCCTCGCCGAGTCCACCGGCGTGCCGCGGGGCCTGGCGATCCTCGACGCGCCCGACATCGACTCCATCGACCAGGGCAACCGCGAGCTGGCGTCCCAGCTGCTCGCCGCCGCCGACCTCTGGCTGTTCGTCACCTCCGCCGCGCGCTACGCCGACCAGGTGCCGTGGGACTACCTGGGCAAGGCCGCCGAGCGGAGCACGTCCGTGGCCGTCGTGCTCGACCGCACCCACGACGACGCCGTGGTCGAGGTCCGGGGCCACCTGGCAAGGATGATGACCTCACGCGGGCTCTCCGACTCCCCGCTGTTCACCGTCCCCGAGTCCGCCGTGGGCGAGGACGGGCTGCTGCCCCGCCAGGCCGTCGCCCCGATCATCGGGTGGCTGCGCGACCTCGCGGCCGATCCCGAGGGACGCGCTGCGGTGGTCTTCGGCACCCTCGACGGCGCTGTCCGCCACAACGTCATGCGGTCGCACACCGTGGCCGACGCGCTCGACGAGCAGCGCGCCACCGCCCAGCGCCTGCACGACGACGCCACCGGCGTGTACCGCGAGGCCGCCGACCTGCTGACCCGCAAGACCGCCGACGGCACCGTGATGCGGGGCGAGGTGCTGTCGCGCTGGCAGGACTACGTCGGCAACGGCGAGCTGCTCCGGTCGGTCGAGGAGCGGGTCAGCCGCATCCGGGACCGGTTGGTCGACCAGGTCACCGGCAAGCGCACCCGTTCGGCCGAGGTCAGCGAGGCCGTCGAGAGCGGTCTGCAGACGATCGTCGTCGAGCAGCTCGAGTCCGCCGCCGAGGCCGTCTACCGGTCCTGGTCCTCGCTGGAGTCCGGCCGCGCCCTCATCGCCACCGAGCGTGGCCTCGACCGCGCGTCCCGCGACGTGCGGGTCAAGGCCGAGCGCCTGGTGCGGGACTGGCAGGCCGAGGTGCTCGACATGGTGCGCGCCGAGGGGGCCGACAAGCGCATGACCGCCAAGTTCCTGGCGTTCGGCGTCAACGGCATCGGCGTGGCGCTCATGGTGGTCGTCTTCGTCGGCGGCTCGGCCGGCCTCACCGGCGCCGAGGTCGGCGTGGCCGGCGGCACGGCGGTCGTAGCGCAGAAGCTGCTGGAGGCGATCTTCGGGGACCAGGCCGTCCGCGACCTCGCCGAGCGCGCCCACACCTCGCTCGTCTCGTCGATGCAGACGCTGGTGCAGAGCGAGCAGAAGCGCTACCTCGACCTCCTGACCGACCCGACGACGATCGAGGCGGCGCAGACCAGGCTCCGCGAGGCCGCGCGTCGGGCAGACTACGCACGACACATCGACTTCCTGGACGGAGAGACAGCCTCATGACCGAGCGCCAGCGAGGGATCGACCGGCACGTCATGCCGGCGCCTTCGTACTCTGCTCTTCTCACGGAGGTGGCGGCATGACCGAGCGTCCCGGGCCCGTCGCGCGTGTGGCGGAGAAGGTCTTCGGCGGTGAGCGGTCCGACGTCGCCACCCGGCTCGACGGCCTGAGCGAGGCGGTCGAGGCCGCCCGTGACCGTCTCGCCGACGACGTCCTCGACCCGGCCGCGGCGCTGGCCGAGCGCGCGTCGGACCGGCTGCGGCTGTCCGGCGAGCACACCATCGTCGCGCTCGCCGGCGCCACCGGGTCGGGCAAGTCGTCGCTGTTCAACTGCCTCACCGACCTCGAGCTCGCCGGGGTCGGCGTGCGCCGACCCACCACGTCGTGGGCCCTCGCCTGCTCCTGGGGTCCCGACGGAGCGCAGGAGCTGCTCGAGTGGATGGGGATCCCGGCGCGGCACCAGGTGTCGCGGATGAGCATGCTCGACCACTCCTCGGCCGACACCAAGCTCGACGGCCTCGTCCTGCTCGACCTGCCCGACCACGACTCCACCGAGGTGTCGCACCACCTCGAGATGGACCGCCTGGTGCAGTACGCCGACCTGCTGGTCTGGGTGCTCGACCCGCAGAAGTACGCCGACGCCGCCATCCACGACCGCTACATCCGACCCATGGCCGGCTACAGCGACGTCACGCTGGTGGTGCTCAACCAGATCGACCGCATCCACTACTCCGACCGTGAGCGCGCCCTCGGCGACGTGCGCGCGATCCTCGAGCGCGAGGGTCTGCCGGACGTGCCGGTCATCGGTGTGTCGGCGCATCGTGGTGACGGCGTCGACGACCTCAAGCGCGAGCTGGCCCGGCGCATCCGCGCCAAGGCGTCGGCCAAGGATCGGCTGGCCCAGGACGTGGCCGAGGCCGCCGAGCGGGTCGTCGCGACCGGCGGCCGCGCCGACATCCCCGGCATCACCGACATCGACCGGCAGGCTCTCGACCTCGCCCTGCTCGACAGCGTCGGCGCCCCGCAGCTGGTCGAGGCCGTCGAGGCCTCGACGCTGCGCACGGCTCGACGCCACACGGGCTGGCCACCGCTGCGCTGGGTGGGACGGCTCCGCAAGGACCCGCTGCGCGAGCTCGGCATCGACCCGACGGGGTCGGTCGCGTCGCTCACGCGGGCGGTGCGGCCGTCGATCGGTCACGTGCAGCGCGCCCAGGCCGAGTCCGCGGTCCGCGAGACCGCCGAGAAGGCCGCGGTCGGTCTCGAGCGGCCCTGGCGCGACGCGGTGCGCGACGCGTCGGTCCGCACCGGCGACGACGTGGTCCGCGAGCTCGACGACACGGTCGACCGCATCGACCTCGGGCTGTCCCGCACGCCTGTGTGGTGGAGGCTCGTGGACGTGCTGCAGTGGCTGGCGTTCGTGGCTTTCGTCGCAGGTGTGGGCTGGGGCGCGGTCGAGCTCGCGAGCCGGGTCGCCGGGTGGGAGGTCCCCGACGCCCCCGTCGTGCTGGGCTTCTCCTTGCCGTTGCTGCTCCTCGTGGGCGGCCTGGCGGCGGGTGTCGTCCTGGCGGTGCTGGCCCGCGTCGCCGTCCGCGCGAGTGCTCGGCGGCGCGCCCAGCAGGCCGAGGCGGCGCTCCGCCGCACCGTGGACGAGGTGGCTCGAGACACGGTCCTCGCACCGCTGCAGGCGGAGCTGGACCGGTACGAGCGGTATCGCAGCGGGATCGTCCGCGCCCTGGGCTGAGACCCGCGGCGGTCGCACGGCAGGGACGTCTCGCTAGGCTGGGACGCCTATGGCTGACTACGTGCTCTCCCTCCGCAACGTCCGCAAGGCCCACGGCGACAAGGTCGTCCTCGACGACGTCACCCTCTCCTTCCTCCACGGCGCCAAGATCGGCGTCGTCGGCCCGAACGGCATGGGCAAGTCGTCGCTGCTCAAGCTGATGGCCGGGCTCGACCAGCCCAACAACGGCGACCTCGTGCGCGACCCCGACGCCACCGTCGGCATGCTGCAGCAGGAGCCGCCGCTCACCGACGGCAAGACCGTGCTCGAGAACGTCGAGGAGGCCGTCTCCGAGGTCAAGGGCAAGATGAAGCGCCTCGAGGAGGCGTACGCCGAGATGGGCGAGCCCGACGCCGACTACGACGCCCTGATGGCCGAGACCGGTGACCTGCAGACCTTCCTCGACAGCGTCAACGCCTGGGACCTCGACTCCCGGCTCGACCAGGCGATGGACGCGCTGCGCTGCCCGCCGCCGGACGAGCTGGTGGACCACCTGTCCGGTGGTGAGCGTCGCCGGGTGGCGCTGTGCAAGCTGCTGCTCCAGCAGCCCGACCTGCTGCTGCTCGACGAGCCCACCAACCACCTGGACGCCGAGTCCGTACAGTGGCTCGAGGGTCACCTGAAGACCTACCCGGGCGCCGTCCTGGCCGTGACGCACGACCGCTACTTCCTCGACAACGTGGCCGAGTGGATCGCCGAGGTCGACCGTGGTCGCATCCACGGCTACGAGGGCAACTACTCCACCTACCTCGAGACCAAGAAGGACCGGCTCAAGGTCGAGGGGGCCAAGGACGCCAAGCGCGCCAAGATGCTCGAGAAGGAGCTGGAGTGGGTCCGCTCCAACGCGAAGGGCCGCCAGGCCAAGAGCAAGGCCCGTCTGGCCCGCTACGAGGAGCTGGCCGCCGCCGCCGAGCGCGACCGCAAGATCGACACCAGCGAGATCAACATCCCCGCCGGCCCCCGACTGGGTGACGTGGTGCTGGACGCCAAGAACCTGACCAAGGGCTTCGAGGGGCGGACGCTCTGGGACGACATCAGCTTCTCGCTGCCGCGCGCCGGCATCGTCGGCGTCGTCGGGCCCAACGGCGTCGGCAAGACCACCCTGTTCCGCATGATCACCGGCCACGAGCAGCCCGACGCCGGGTCGCTGGACGTCGGCCAGACGGTCAAGATCTCCTACGCCGACCAGACCCGCGGCAGCATCGCGGCCGACAAGAACGTGTGGGAGGTCGTCTCCGAGGGGCTCGACTTCATCAAGGTCGCGAACTTCGAGATGAACAGCCGCGCCTACGTGGCCTCGTTCGGCTTCAAGGGTGCGGACCAGCAGAAGAAGGCCGGGGTGCTCTCCGGTGGTGAGCGCAACCGGTTGAACCTGGCGCTCACGCTCAAGCAGGGCGGCAACCTGCTGCTGCTCGACGAGCCGACCAACGACCTGGACGTCGAGACGCTGTCGTCGCTGGAGGACGCGCTGCTCGACTTCCCCGGCTGCGCCGTGGTCACGTCGCACGACCGCTGGTTCCTCGACCGCATCGCGACCCACATCCTGGCCTGGGAGGGCACGGAGGACGAGCCCGGACGCTGGTTCTGGTTCGAGGGCAACTTCGCCTCCTACGAGGAGAACAAGATTGAGCGCCTCGGCGAGGAGGCGGCGCGCCCGCACCGCGTCACGCACCGTCGCCTCACGCGCGACTGACCACACCCTCACGCAGCGGCCCCGTCACCTCGCGGTGACGGGGCCGCTCGTGCGTCGAGGCACGGTGCTGCGGTGCGCACCCGACCTCGACACCTGACCGGGCCGCGTCAGTCGGCGCCGCAGACGGCACAGTGCGGCGAGCCGACCCGACGAGGGCTGGAGCAGGCGCCGCACTCGCCCACGACCTCGCGGCCGCACCCCTCGCAGTGCGGGCCGTCGCCCCTGACCGGGAACCCGCAGAACGGGCACTCGCCCTTGCGCACCCGGCTGCGGGGCACGCGGCGGGCGAGGTACCGCTGCAGGGCGACGAAGGCCACGACGGTCGCGCCGGCGCCGAGCACCGACAGCACCAACGGCCCCAGCTCGAGGACGTCGATGTAGTCGGTGATGTAGTCGCCGGCGAACCAGACGGCGGTGAGGGTCGAGGCAGCGACCGCCGAGAGCCCGAGCGTCAGGTAGCGGGACTCTCGGGCGCGTTGCACCGTGATGAGGCGCAGCGACCCGCCGACGAGCGCCCCGACGAACCCCAGGCGCAGCAGGGCCACGATCCAGTACCGGCCGTCCTTGCCGCGACCGCGGTCCTCGGAGGCCGCGTACGCGTCGTCGGCGGCCTTCTGGGCGGCGTCGGCCCGCGTCCGTGCCGTCGTGGCCTCGGCGCGTGCCTCGGCGTACTCGGTCTGGGCCTCCTCGAACGTCTCGGTGAGCGACTCGGTGGGCTGGCCCTGCTCGATCGCGAGACTGAGGTTCTCCCGTGCGAGCTCGAGGTCGGTCAACGCCGTGTCCTGTGCCTCCTCGGCCCGCCACGCGCGGTCCTCGGCGGTGTCGGCCGCATCGATCGACCGTTGCTCGGCCGCGGTGTACTCCCAGGCGCGGGACCCGCCGACCCAGTCGTCGATCTTGACGTAGGACCAGCCGGAGCCGATCAGGAGGAAGACGACGAGGACGACGGCGAGCACGCGCTCGCTCCTGGTGGAGGCGACGTCCTCGGTGTCGACGCGTGTGCTCATGGGGTCTCCTCGGTCGATCGGGTCGGTGCCGGTCGGGTCTGCGCCGGTCGGGTCTGTGCCGGTGGGGTCCGGGCTGGTCGCGTGCGGGCGCGGAAGGTGACCTCGAGCGTGCAGTCGAGGGCCTCGGCGACCGCAGCGAGCGTGTCGAGCTTCGGTGGCCGGCTGGCCGACTCGAACCGGGCGATGGCCGACTGGGTGGTGCCGCAGAGGTCGGCGAGCTCGCGCTGCGACAGCCCGAGCTCCGTCCGCCGTGCGACGACCTGCGCCACGACGCCCGCGTAGAGCGCCTCGTCCCGGATGTCCTTCACACCGCCGACGCTATTGCACGCGTGCTATGAATGTCCATAGCACGCGTGCAATGCCTCGACTAGAAGCGGCGACCTTCCAGGCCGGCACGGACGGCCTCGAACACGCGGCCCACGGCCTCGAGGTCCTCGCGGCTGCAGCGCGAGACCAGGTACTCGTGGACGCCGCGCACGTGGGTGTGGGCGGCCTGGCCGAGGACCTCGTAGCCGTGGTCGGTGAGCACGGCGCTCACGCCGCGCCCGTCGGTGCAGCTGGCCGTGCGTCGCACGATGCCGTCGCGCTCGAGCCGGGCGATGGTGTGGGTGATGCGGCTGCGCGAGTGCGACACGGCGGCGGCGAGCTCGGCCATGCGGATGGAGCGGTCCTCGGCCTCGGAGAGGCGCACGAGGATCTCGTACTCGGCCATGGAGAGGTCATGGGCGGCACGGAGGTCGCGGTCGAGCTGGTCGATCAGCACGGTCGTGCCACCCATGTAGGAGCGCCACCACTGCTGCTGGTCCGCGTCGAGCCACGGGGTGTCGGTGGGCGCTGTGGTCATGAGCACATCCTAGTGCGGGAGGGATCCCGGTCGAGAGTGTTGATTGAGTCTTCAACTATATGCTAACGTCTAGAACGTTGAAGGTTCAACCAAGGACCTCGATCCCCATCTTCAGGAGACACCATGAGCACCATCACCACCGGCACGTGGAACCTCGACCCCACGCACACCGAGATCGGCTTCGCCGTCCGCCACATCATGAGCAAGGTGCGCGGAAAGTTCGAGACGTTCGAGGGCGCCCTCGTGACGAAGGACCCGATCACGGACTCGACCGTGACCGTCGAGGTCGACCTCTCCTCGATCAACACCGGTACCGCGGACCGCGACGCGCACCTGCGCTCCAGCGACTTCTTCGACACCGAGACGCACCCGAAGATGACGTTCACGACGAACGGCGTCGTGCAGAAGTCCGACGAGACCTACGTCGTGCAGGGTGACCTGACGATCAAGGGCGTCACCAAGCCGCTCGAGCTGAACGTCGACTTCCTCGGCGAGGGCGGCGACCCGTGGGGCGGCACCCGCGTGGGTGTCGAGGCCACCGGCGAGATCAGCCGCAAGGAGTTCGGTATCGACTTCAACATCCCGCTCGAGGGCGACAAGGTCATGATCGGCGACAAGATCACGCTGACGATCAACGCGGAGGCCGTGCTGCAGGCCTGAGCCTCGCACCAGCCCGAGCCTGACGGCGCCCACCCCGCGGGGTGGGCGCCGTCAGTCGTCGTGGGCCAGCACCATGCGCAGGGCGAGCCGTGCGTGCAGCTCGGCGACGTCGGCGGGTGTCTGCGGCCCGGTGGGGGAGAACCAGCGCACCAGGTCGATGCTGAGGCTCAGGATGGCGCGTGCCGTGCCCACCAGGTCGTCGACCGCGAAGTCGCCCGACGCCACGCCGGACTCGAGCACCTGCTGGAGCCTGCGCTCGATCGCGCGGCGCAGCGCGGCGACCTCGGCGCGGTGCTCGGGGGTCAGGGCGTCGAACTCGTACTGGACGATCCGGCCGACCCGGCTGTGCGAGGCGTGCCAGGCGCTGAAGTCGTGCACGAGGCGTCGGAGCCGCTCCGGTGGCGTGGCGGCGGGATCGTCGCCGGACTCCACCACGTGGAGCGCCGAGCGGTGCCCGTCGATGCTGACCGTGAAGAGCAGGCTCTCCTTGGTGTCGTGGTGCACGTACACCGCTGCAGGGCTCATGCCGGCGCGTGCCGCGATGTCGCGGGTCGTGGTCGCCGTGAAGCCCTTCTCGGCGAAGGCCTCGACGGCGGCCTCGAGCAGTCGCTCGCGTGCCGTGGCTGTCATCACAGGTCCCTTTCGTCGGTTGACAGCATGGCCCATGCCGGGCACGCTAAGCAAGCGCTTACCTACCCGCGCGTAGTGAACCAGGCCCGCACCCGAGCACGAGGGACCCGATGGACCGCACCGTCTACACCGCTGACCACGACGACTTCCGCGACACCTGCGCGACGTTCCTGGCGAAGAAGGTCGCGCCGAACATCGAGCAGTACATCGAGGACAAGGCCATCCCGCGCGACTTCTGGCTCGCCGCGGGTGAGATGGGGCTCCTGGGCCTGGAGATCCCCGAGGAGCTCGGTGGCTCCGGCGCGGAGGACTTCCGCTTCAACGCCGTCTGGGCCGAGGAGCTCAGCAAGGTCAGCGCCGCCCTGGCCTCGTGCGTGGGCATCCACTCCGACATCACCGCCCCCTACATCGTGGAGCTGGGCACCCAGGAGCAGAAGGAGCGCTGGCTCCCCAAGATCGCCACGGGGGAGTGCCTCCTGGCCATCGGCATGACCGAGCCCGGTGGCGGCTCCGACCTCGCCGCGCTCAAGACCACCGCCGTGCGCGACGGCGACGAGTGGGTCATCAACGGCTCCAAGACCTTCATCACGAACGGCTACAGCGCCGACCTGGTGGTCACCGCCGTGCGCACCTCGCCCGAGAAGGGCGCCAAGGGCATCACCCTGTTCGCCATCGAGGCCGGCGACGAGGGCTTCAGCCGCGGCCGCAAGCTCGACAAGGTCGGCCAGACCGAGTCCGACACCGCCGAGCTGTTCTTCGAGAACGTCCGCGTGGGCGACGACCGCATCATCGGCGAGATCGACCGCGGCTTCATCCACATGATGCAGAAGCTCCCGCAGGAGCGACTCAGCTGCGCCATCTCCAACGTCGCGCACGCCAAGCAGATCCTGCTCGAGACCATCCAGTACGCAAAGGACCGCAAGGCCTTCGGCCAGTCGATCGGTGCGTTCCAGTGGAACAAGTTCCTCATCGCCGAGCTGGTCACGAAGGTCGAGGTGGCCGAGGCCTACCTCGACCAGGCCGTCGCGGCGCACGCCGAGGGTCGGTTCACGGCCGTCGACGCCGCCAAGGCCAAGTGGTACACGTCGGACCTGCAGAACTCCGTCCTCGACCACTGCGTCCAGATCCACGGCGGGTACGGGTTCATGAACGAGTACCGCGTGGCCCGCGCGTGGCGTGACGCTCGCGTGACCCGCATCTGGGCCGGTTCCAACGAGATCATGAAGGAGCTCATCGGCCGCGACCTCGGCTTCTGAGCACCCGCCCCCACGCCGCCCCAGCAGATCACGGACCCCGGCACCCCTGCCGGGCTCGCACGACTCCCACCACCGGAAGGCAGCACCATGACCGAAGCCGTCATCGTCTCGACCGCCCGCTCGCCCATCGGGCGCGCCGTCAAGGGCTCGCTGAAGGACATGCGTCCGGACGACCTCACCGTGCAGATGGTGCAGGCCGCGCTGGGGAAGGTCCCCGGGCTCGACCCGAAGGACATCACCGACCTGCACCTGGGCGTGGGCCAGCCGGCCGGCGAGGCGGGCCACAACCTCGCGCGCGCGGTGGCCGTGCTCTCGGGGATGGACCACCTGCCCGGTGTGACCGTGAACCGCTACTGCTCGTCGTCGCTGCAGACCACCCGCATGGCCTTCCACGCCATCAAGGCCGGCGAGGGTGACGCCTACATCTCCGCGGGTGTGGAGACGGTGAGCCGCTTCCAGAACGGCTTCTCCGACCTGCCCGGCTCGGAGAACCCGCTGTTCGCCGACGCGATCGCCCGCACCGCCAAGCGCGCCGAGGGCGGTGCCGACACCTGGACGGACCCGCGGGAGAGCGGTGAGCTGCCCGACCTCTACATCGCGATGGGCCAGACGGCCGAGAACGTCGCGCAGCACCTGGACATGAGCCGTGAGGAGCAGGACGAGTTCGGCGTGCGCAGCCAGAACCTCGCCGAGGCCGCGATCGAGTCCGGCTTCTGGGCCAAGGACATCACCCCGGTCACGCTGCCCGACGGCACCGTCGTCTCCAAGGACGACGGACCCCGCGCCGGGGTGACGATGGAGTCGGTCAGCCAGCTCAAGCCGGTCTTCCGTCCCGACGGGACCGTGACCGCGGGCAACGCGTGCCCGCTCAACGACGGTGCTGCCGCCGTGGTGATCATGAGCGACGAGAAGGCCAAGGCCCTCGGCCTCACGCCGCTCGCGCGCATCGTCTCGACCGCGGTCACGGGCCTCTCGCCGGAGATCATGGGCCTCGGTCCGGTGGAGGCCATCCCGGCCGCCCTGCGCAACGCCGGGATGGGCATCGACGACATCGACCTGTACGAGATCAACGAGGCCTTCGCGGTGCAGTCGTGGGGCTCGGCCAAGGTCCTCGGCATCCCGATGGACAAGCTGAACGTCAACGGCGGCGCGATCGCCGTGGGTCACCCGTTCGGCATGACCGGCGCCCGCATCACCAGCACGCTCATCAACTCGCTGCAGTGGCACGACAAGCAGTTCGGTGTCGAGTCGATGTGCGTCGGCGGCGGCATGGGCATGGCCATGGTCATCGAGCGGCTCTCCTGATGGGGCGCTTCGACGGCAAGGTCGCGATCGTCACCGGCGCCAGCCGGGGCATCGGTCTCGGCATCGCGCAGCGACTCGTCGACGACGGGGCGCAGGTGCTCATCACGGCTCGCAAGGCCGACGCGCTCGAGGAGGCCGTGGCCACCCTTGGTGACGGGCGGGCCATGTACGTCGCCGGGTCTGGCGACGACACGGCGCACCAGGAGGAGGCGGTGCGTACCGCGATCGAGACCTTCGGGCGCCTCGACTTCCTGGTGAACAACACCGGCATCAACCCGGTGTACGGCCGGATGATCGACATCGACCTCGAGGCCGCGGCGAAGATCTTCGCCGTCAACGTCCTCTCCGCCGTCGCGTGGGCGCAGCAGGCCTACGGGCAGTGGATGGGCGAGCACGGCGGCGCGATCGTCAACGTGGCGTCCGTGGCCGGCCTCAAGCCGGCGCCCATGATCGGCATGTACGGCGCCTCGAAGGCCGCGCTCATCCACGTGACCGAGGAGCTGGCGGTCGAGCTGGGCCCCGACATCCGCGTCAACGCGGTGGCCCCGGCCGTGGTCAAGACGAAGTTCGCCAAGGCTCTGTACGAGGGCCGCGAGGACGAGGTCTCCGCGCCGTACCCGCTCAAGCGCCTGGGCCTGCCGGACGACATCGCCGGCGTCGTGGGCTTCCTGCTCTCCGAGGACGCCGCCTGGCTCACCGGCCAGACGATCACCGCTGACGGCGGACTGCTCCTGGGTGGCGGGGTCTGAGACCTCCTCGCTCCTGATCGACCCCGTGGCTGCTTCGGCGGCTGCGGGGTCGTTCGTGTTCCACCCTGCGGCTGCGTCGCTCTCGGCCGGCGCCGACCTGCGGCTGCGCTGCTCCGGCTTGGTCCTGGCTCGATCTCCGAGAGGGCCTCGACCGGACGGCGGGGTGCGGCGCGGCCGAACCTGCGGGCACTCCTGGGGCATCGGTGGATTCTCAACTGCAGGAGCGTCGCTGTGGTTGAGAACTCACCGATGCCTCGGTCTCGGCGCGCCCATCGGTGGATACTCCACCGCCGGGCGGGGGCTGTGGGTGCGGGTGCCCCGCGGGGGGGTCGGGG
>NZ_JANLGG010000030.1:0-9502 GCF_024655735.1 Aeromicrobium sp. 50.2.37 | reverse complement strand
TCAACCGCAGGACGCGATCTGAGGTTGAGGATCCACCGATGGGGGGTCCGTGGGCTCGGCCGACCCCGACGCGCCAGTCCGGTCGAGGCGCTTTCGGAGACCAGTCAGGGTCGGAGTGGAGGCAGCGCAGCCGCACGACCAGGGTGAAGCGCACGGACGTGTGACCAACAGAACATGAGGAAACCCTCGGAATAAACTTGAGGTTCCTCTCACGTTTTGCGACGATGGTGCTTCCACCCACCTGCCGCAGCGAGGTAATTCGACGTGACCACCACCCCCACGACGCCGACCACCACGAGCACCGCCACCACCGGAGGCCGCCGCGAGGCGCTGGTCGACCGTCTGCGGGGTGGGCAGCGCTACGCCGTCGTCGCCGGGGGGCAGGGAGAGGTCTGGCTCGACGCGCTCGCCACGCTGGTCCGCGACTTCGCTCTCGAGGCGGACCTGAAGACGATCGTCGACCGCGCCGAGCGGACCCTCGAGCCGGTGGCCGGCGACCTGCTGCGCACCGGGGCCACCGTCACGCCGCTGGCGTGGGTCGACGCCCTGGCCGTCGGCGAGTCCGCCGAGGACGACGAGGCGCCCAGCCTCCCGTCACCCGACGACCAGCAGGTCCCGGCGGTGTCCGTCCCCGGCATCCTGCTCACCCAGCTCGCCGGACTGTCGGCCCTGCGCCGCCAGGGGCTCGACGTCACCGCGACCCCGCCGGTCGCGTCCGCCGGGCACTCGCAGGGTTCCCTCGCGCTGGAGGCGTTGGCAGGCGCCGACCCGGCCGATCTCTACGCGTACGCCCGTCTGGCCGGTGCGGCCGCCCACGTCGTGGGTCGTCGCCGTGGCCTGCTCGGAGCCACGATGCTCAGCGTCACGGGGGAGAGCCCCGCGCGCGTGGCGGAGGCGCTCTCGACGCTCCCCGCCTCGGCGGACGTGGTCACGCACCTGCGGAACGGGCGTCGTTCCGTGGTGCTGTCGGGTCCTGAGGAGGGTCTGCGCCGTGCCCAGACGCTCATGGACGAGGTGGCCGCCGCCGAGAAGGACGAGCGTGCACGCAAGGTCACCGGCGGCGCGGCGTTCAAGCCCGTCGTCGAGCCCGTGGCCGCGCAGCTCGCCTTCCACCACCCTGCACTCTCCGACGCCGCCGACCTCGCCGCCACCTGGGCGGCCGCCTGTGGTCTCGACCCCGAGCAGGCTCGCACGCTCACGCGGCGTGCCGTCGTCGACCCGGTCGACTGGGTCGCCGAGGTCGAGCGCGTGCTCGACGCCGGGGCCGAGTGGCTGCTCGACGTCGGTCCCGGCGACCTGGCCGCGCGCCTGAGCGCTGCCGAGGCGAAGGTCCGGGGCGCCGGCGTGGTGTCCGTCGCCACGCGCCGCGGCCACCGTGAGCTGACCGTCCCCGGCGCGGCTCCGCGTCGCAGCCGTCCGTGGTCGTCCTACGCGCCCACCGCCGCCACGCTGCCCGACGGCAGCCTGCGCGTCGAGACGGCTTTCACGCGTCTGACCGGTCGCTCGCCCGTGCTGCTGGCCGGCATGACGCCCACGACCGTCGATGCCGCGATCGTCGCCGCCGCCGCGAACGCCGGCTACTGGGCCGAGCTCGCCGGTGGCGGCCAGGTGAGGGAGCAGATCTTCACCGAGCGGATGGCCGAGCTCGACGACCTCCTCGACGAGGGCCGCACCTTCCAGTTCAACTCCCTCTTCCTCGACCCCTACCTGTGGAAGCTGCAGCTCGGCGGTCAGCGCCTGGTGCAGAAGGCGCGCGCCGCGGGCTCGCCCATCGACTCCGTGATCGTCACCGCCGGCATCCCCGAGCTCGACGAGGCCGTCGCGCTCGTCGAGGAGCTGGCCGAGGTCGGCATCGAGTACGTGGTGTTCAAGCCGGGCACCGTCGCGCAGATCCGTCAGGTGCTCGCGATCGCCGAGAAGGTCGCGCCGCGCTCGATCATCGTGCAGATCGAGGGTGGCAAGGCCGGCGGACACCACTCGTGGGAGGACCTCGACGACCTGCTCGTCGCCACCTACGCCCAGCTGCGCGCCCACGACAACGTGGTCGTCTGCGTCGGCGGCGGCATCGGCACCCCCGAGGTGGCTGCGGCCTACCTGACCGGTGAGTGGGCCCGCGCCCACGGCCATCCCGTCATGCCGCTCGACGGCGTGCTCGTCGGCACCGCGGCGATGGCGACCCTCGAGGCCACCACCTCGCCCGCGGTCAAGCAGCTCCTCGTCGACACGCCCGGGACGCCCGCGTGGGTCGGGGCCGGTGCCGCCGCCGGCGGCATGTCCTCCGGACGCAGCCAGCTGGGCGCCGACATCCACGAGATCGACAACACGGCGTCGCGCACCGGCAGGCTGCTCGACGAGGTCGCCGGCGACGCCGACGCCGTCGCAGCCCGCCGCGACGAGATCGTCGAGGCCCTCGACCGCACCGCCAAGCCGTACTTCGGCGACGTCGCGACCATGACCTACGGCGCGTGGCTCGACCGCTTCGCCGCGCTCACCACCGATCATTCCGCCCCGGCGGGGGTGCCGGGCCGTGGGCGGCAGACAGCACTGACGGGCCACGACGACGAGGGCGGTTCAGCCTGGCTCGACGTGACGCTGCGCGACCGCTTCCACGCGATGCTGCAGCGCGCCGAGGCCCGACTGGTGGACGCCGACCACGGCGCCGTCGCCACGCTGTTCGCCGCGCCCGCCGACGTCGAGGACGCCCCGGCCGCGCTCGCCGCGCTGCGCGAGGCCCTCCCGGCCGTCGACGACGTCGTGCTCCACCCCGCCGACGTGCCGTTCTTCGTGCAGGTGTGCCGCCGTCCGGGCAAGCCCGTCCCGTTCGTGCCCGTGATCGACGCCGACGTGCGTCGCTGGTGGCGCTCGGACTCCCTGTGGCAGGCCCACGACCCGCGCTTCGCCGCCGACGAGGTCTGCGTCATCCCCGGCACCGTCTCGGTCGCGGGCATCACCCGCGTGGACGAGCCGGTGGCCGACCTGCTGCGCCGCTTCGAGGACGCCGCGGTCGACGCGGTGCTCGCCTCCGGTGCCGCACCGCTCGAGGTCGTCGGCCTGCGCCGCGCCGACGGCGCCACCGGTGCCGTGTCCCTCGTGCTCGCCTCGCCCGACGCCGTCTGGGCCGGCCGTGCCGTGCGCAACCCCGTGCACCGGCTCGGGACCCCGGCCTCGTCGTCGACGGGCTGGGTGAGCGTCGCCCCCGAGCGCGCCGAGCACCCCGAGACGGGTGCCGTCCTGACCGGTTCGGGCGCCACCGCCGAGCTCGTCGTCCCGCTCGACCGCGGCGGACGCACGCTGACGCTGACGTTCGACGTGACCGACGGCGTCGCCACCGGTGGCGCACCAGTGATCTCCACGAGCACCGCGGCCGCCGCGATGCTCGAGCTGCTCACCGCCGCCGCGGGTGGCTCGCTCCCGTCGGTCTCCGACGGCGCCGCGACGCTCAGTGCGCCCTGGAGCGACGACCTCGCCGCCGACCACGCCGGCGTCACCGCCGGCGAGACCGCGACGTTCGTGCCCGACGCCCTCGTGGGCCTCGCCTGGCCGGCCGTGTTCGCGGTGATCGGTGCCAGTCGGACCGACTCCGGCGATCCCGTCGTCGAGGGCATGCTCGACCTCGTCCACCTCGACCACGCGATCGACGTGACGCGCACGCCGGTCGACGGTGTCGAGCTGAGCCTCCGGGCCGCCGTGCGCTCCGTGCGGGCGACCGACCTCGGTCGTGTCGTCACGGTCGACGTCACCGCCGCGGACGCTGACGGCACCGTGGCCACGCTCGTCGAGCGCTTCTGCGTCCGGGGCCGTCCCGGCTCGGCCGACGCCGGCGAGCCCGTCCGTGCCGGTGGCCGCCTGGGCGACGCCGAGGTCCACCCGACGCCGCGCCGCACCCGCGCCGAGGGCACGGTGGTCACCCCCACCGACCTGCGCGCCTTCGCCTCCGTCTCGGGCGACCACAACCCCATCCACACGAGCGTGGCCGCAGCCCGTCTGGCGGGTCTCGGCGAGCCGATCGCCCACGGCATGTGGCTGTCCGCCGCCGCGCAGCGCGTAGTGGCCGACGCCACCGGACGCACGCTGCTCGGCTGGACCACCCGCTGGCTCAGCCCTCTGGCCCCCGGCGCGACCGTCTCGGTGAAGGCCGAGCGCACCGCCCTGGTCGACGGTGACGAGGTCGTCGAGGTCACCTGCCGCGCCGGCGGTGAGCTCGTCATGGCCGCCACGGGCCGGGTGGCCGCGCCGCGCACGGCCTACGCCTTCCCCGGCCAGGGCATCCAGCACCCGGGCATGGGCATGGCCGGCTACCAGCGGTCCAAGGCCGCCCGCGCCGTGTGGGACCGTGCCGACGCGCACACCCGCAGCGCGCTCGGCTTCTCGATCCTCACCGTCGTGCGCGACAACCCGACCGTGCTCGTCGCCCACGGCACCACCCACAAGCACCCCGACGGCGTGCTGTTCCTGACCCAGTTCACGCAGGTGGCCATGGCGGTGCTCGGCGCCGCCCAGATGGCCGAGCTGCGCGAGTCCGGAGCGTTCGTCGAGGGCTCCGTGCTGGCCGGCCACTCGGTCGGTGAGTACAACGCGCTCGCCGCCGTGTCGGGCGTCATCCCGCTCGAGGCCGTCGTGGAGGTCGTGTTCCAGCGCGGCTCCGTCATGCACACGCTGGTGCCGCGTGACGAGCACGGTCGCAGCGACTACCGCCTGGCCGCCATCCGTCCGTCGCAGATCGGCCTGGCCGACGACGAGGTCACCGCCTACGTCGACGGCGTCGCCGAGCGCAGCGGGCAGTTCCTGCAGATCGTCAACTACAACCTGCGCGGCTCGCAGTACGCCATCGCCGGCACCGTCCGCGGCCTCGAGGTCCTCGAGGAGGACATCGCCGAGCGTCGTGCGCGCTTCGGTGGCAAGGCCGCCTTCATCCTGGTGCCCGGCATCGACGTGCCGTTCCACTCGCGCGTGCTCCACGGCGGTGTCCCGGACTTCCGGGCCCGCCTGGAGGAGCTGCTGCCGGCCGAGATCGACCCGACGATCCTCGAGGGCCGCTACGTGCCGAACCTCGTGCCCCGGCCGTTCTCGCTCGAGCGGGGCTTCGTGCAGGAGATCGCCGACCTGGTCGGGACCTCTCCGCTGGACGAGGTCCTCGCCGACTTCGACGCCTGGGCCGCGCGTCCGCAGGCGCTGTGCCGCACGCTGCTCGTCGAGCTCCTGGCCTGGCAGTTCGCCAGCCCGGTGCGCTGGATCGAGACGCAGGACCTGATGTTCGCCTCGGAGCAGAACGGCGGCCTCGGGGTGGAGCGCTTCGTCGAGATCGGCGTGGGCCAGTCGCCCACCGTCGCCAACCTCGCGTCGTCGACGCTCAAGCTCCCAGCCGTGCAGTCCACGCTGCCTCACTCCCGCCCGCGGCCCGGGACCCCCGCCGGGGCGAGCGCGGGCGTGGAGGTCTTGAACGTCGAGCGCGACGCCGCCGCGGTGTTCGCCACCGACGAGGACCCGGCTCCCGTCGAGGACGAGGTCGTCGACGAGGGCCCGGCCGCCGAGGCCGCTCCTGCTGCTGCGACCCCCGCCCCGACGACGGCGCCCGCCTCCTCCGGGGGCCCGAGGCCGGCGGACCTGACGTTCGACGCGGCCGACGGAACCCGCACGCTCATCGCCTGGTGGACGAAGCTGCGGCCCGAGCAGATCGGTGCCGCGGACTCCATCGAGTCGCTCTGTGACGGTGCGTCGTCTCGCCGCAACCAGCTGCTGGTCGACCTCGGCGGCGAGCTCTCGCTCGGTGCCATCGACGGCGCCGCCGACGCCGACGTGCCCACGCTCTCGGCCCAGGTCAAGGGCCTGGCCCGCAGCTACAAGCCGTTCGGCCCGGTGCTCTCCGCGACCTTCGCCGACCACCTCAAGAAGGTGCTCGGTCCGACGGGTCGCAAGCAGTCGGCCGTCGCCGACCGCGTGACCGACGTCTGGCAGCTCGGTGCGGGCTGGGCGAGCCACGTGCTGGCCGAGCTGGCGCTCTCGACGCGTGACGGTGCCAGCGTGCGCGGGGGAGACCTCGCCACGATCCCGGTGCCGTCCAACGGCGCCGAGGTCGACGCGGCCGTCGACGCCGCCGTCCAGGCCGTGGCCGCGCGCCACGGCGTGAGCGTGGACCTGCCGTCCGCCGGTGGCTCCGACGCCACCGTGGACGCCGCCGCCCTCGCCGAGATCACCGGCGAGATCACCGGACCCGACGGCGTGCTCGCCAGCACCGCCCGTCACCTGCTCGCGCAGCTGGGGCTCTCCGCCGACGTCCCGTCGACGGAGTCCGATGCCGACACGCAGCGTGTGCTCGACCGGGTCGAGGCCGAGCTCGGCTCCGACTGGGTCGACGCGGTCGCGCCGGCGTTCGACGAGCGCCGTGCCGTGCTGGTCGACGACCGCTGGGCCAGCGCCCGTGAGGACCTCGCTCGGGTCGCGCTCGGCACCCTCGATGCCGACGACGTCATGTTCACCGGAGCCGGCGAGGTCGTCGCCACGCAGGCCCGCTGGTGGGCCGGGCGCACCGACGACGCCGCACTGAAGGCCCGCCTGGAGCGGATCGTCGAGGACGCCCTCGACACCACTCCCGGCACCTGGAGCGACGACGTCGCCGTCGTCACCGGCGCAAGCCGTGGCTCCATCGCCGCCTCGGTCGTCGGCGAGCTGCTCGCCGGTGGCGCGACGGTCGTCGCCACCACGTCGAGCCTCGACAGCCGCAAGGTCGGGTTCTTCCGCGACCTCTATCGCACGCACGCCCGTGCCGGTGCCCGCCTCTGGGTGGTCCCGGCCAACATGGCCTCGTTCGCCGACGTCGACGCGCTCTCGTCGTGGATCGTCACCGAGCAGGCCCGCACGGTCGGCAGCACCAAGACCGTGACCAAGCCGGCCCTCGTGCCCACGCTGCTCGTGCCGTTCGCGGCCGGCCGCGTGATGGGCGACCTGTCCGACGCGGGCAGCCGCACCGAGGTCGAGGCCCGCATCCTGCTCTGGTCGGTGGAGCGCCTCGTCGGCGCCCTCGCCACCACGGGCCGCGACCACGACCTGGCGTCCCGCCTCCACGTGCTGCTGCCGGGCTCGCCCAACCGTGGCATGTTCGGCGGCGACGGCGCGTACGGCGAGGCCAAGGCCGCGCTCGACGCCGTCGTCACCAAGTGGGGCGCGGAGAAGAGCTGGTCGGACCGCGTCACGCTGACCCACGCCATCATCGGCTGGGTCCGCGGCACGGGCCTCATGGGCGGCAACGACCCGCTGGTGCAGGCCGTCGAGTCCGCCGGTGTCCGCACCTGGAGCCCCGACGAGATGGCCGATGCGCTGCTCACGCAGGGCTGCACGACCGCGCTGCGCGAGCAGGCGTCCGTCGCCCCGGTCGAGCTGGACCTGACCGGCGGGCTCGGCGAGGCCGACCTCGACCTGCGCGCCCTCGCCGAGGGCGTGGAGCGCCCGACGGTCGAGGAGGCCGACGAGACGCCCACCGTGGCGGCCCTCGCGCCGTCGCCTGCGCAGCTGCCCGACACCGCCACCCCGGCGTGGGGCGAGGTCACCGCACGCCCCGAGGACATGGTCGTCATCGTCGGCACCGGCGAGCTGGGCCCGTACGGCTCGGCCCGCACCCGCTTCGAGATGGAGGTGCACGACGAGCTGTCCGCGGCCGGCGTGCTCGAGCTGGCCTGGAACACCGGCCTGATCACGTGGGACGACGTCAACCAGGGCTGGTACGACGTCGAGTCGAACGAGCCGGTCGACGAGGCCGACGTGCACGAGCGCTACCACGACACCGTGGTCGCACGGTGCGGCATCCGCACCTACGGCGACGACGGCTCGATGGTCGACAACACCGCGCCGCTGCTCACGTCGGTGTACCTCGACGAGGACCTGACGTTCTCGGTCGGCAGCGAGTCCGAGGCCCGCGCCATGTTGGCCGCCGATCCCGAGCGCACCAGCGTCACGTCGTCACCGGACGGCGAGTGGACCGTGACCCGCAAGGCCGGCACGGAGATCCGCGTGCCGCGCCGCATGGAGCTGAGCCGCACCATCGGCGGCCAGATCCCGACCGGCTTCGACCCCTCCGCCTGGGGCGTCCCGGCGGAGATGCTGGAGTCCATCGACCGCGTCGCGATCTGGAACCTCGTGTGCACCGTCGACGCGTTCCTCTCGAGCGGCTTCACGCCGGCCGAGCTGATGCGCTGGGTGCACCCGGCCTTCGTCGCCAACACGCAGGGCACCGGCATGGGCGGCATGGCCTCCATGCACGCGCTGTACATCAACACGCTGCTGGGGGAGAACAACCCCAACGACATCCTGCAGGAGGCGCTGCCCAACGTCATCGCCGCGCACGTCGTGCAGTCGTACGTCGGCAGCTACGGCGCGATGATCCACCCGGTCGCCGCGTGCGCCACCACGGCGGTCTCCGTCGAGGAGGGTGTCGACAAGATCAAGGTCGGCAAGGCCGAGTTCGTGGTGGCCGGTGGCTTCGACGACCTCAGCACCGAGGGCATCATCGGCTTCGCGGACATGTCCGCGACGGCCGACTCCGGCGCGATGCTCGCCAAGGGCATCGACCCGCGTCGGGTGAGCCGGGCCAACGACCGTCGTCGCGGCGGGTTCGTGGAGTCCCAGGGCGGTGGCACGTTGCTGCTGGCCCGCGGTGACGTCGCGGCCCGCATGGGCCTGCCGGTCCACGGCGTGGTCGCCTACGCCGGGTCGTTCGCGGACGGCGTGCACACGTCGATCCCGGCGCCCGGGATCGGTGCCCTGGCCGCGGCCATCGGTGGGCGCGAGTCGCAGCTGGCCCGCTCGCTGACGGTGCTGGGCCTCGACGCCGACGACATCGGTGTCGTGAGCAAGCACGACACGTCGACCGACGCGAACGACCCGAACGAGTCCGAGCTGCACGAGCGGCTCGCGGCGGCGATCGGTCGCAGCGCCGGCAACCCGCTGTTCGTGGTGTCGCAGAAGACGCTCACCGGCCACGCGAAGGGTGGTGCCGCCGCGTTCCAGCTGATCGGTCTCACCCAGGTGCTGGCGGGCGGGATGCTGCCGCCGAACCGCAGCCTCGACTGCGTCGACGACGTGCTCGCCGAGCACGAGCACCTGGTCTGGCTGCGCGAGCCGCTCGCCGGTGCGACGCTCAAGGCCGGTCTGGTCACGAGCCTCGGCTTCGGCCACGTGGCGGGGCTCATCGCCCTGGCGCACCCGGAGGCGTTCGTGCAGGCGCTGCCCGAGGCCGAGCGCGAGGACTACCTCGCACGGTCGCGCGAGCGGGTCGTGGCCGGCCGGATGCGCCTGGCGCAGGTGATGGTCGGCGCGGCCACCGCGTACGAGCGTCCTGCGGGTCGACGGCTCGGCAAGGAGGGCGTGCGGGGCCGGGAGGCGTCGGTGCTGCTCGACCCGCAGGCGCGCCTGGGCGACGATGACGTGTACGTCGCCACGGCCTGCTCGTGACCCCCGGCGGGGGTGCCGGGCCGTGGGCGGCGGACGGTGCCGGCGGGGGTGCCGGGCC